>NZ_JAUBSD010000001.1:91402-181054 GCF_036704575.1 Microcoleus sp. K5-D4 | reverse complement strand
GCCTACACAGTCTCTTATGCTTATTTTGTTAACTTTGTCAAGTTCATATTATACCAAATTAGATGAGCTTACCCTGGCCGGGCGGGGCGGGTTTACGAAGGTCTGCACTTTTTTTTCGAGATTTCGGTGAACCCGCCGTTGGAGGAATATTGATGTTTTTAATCATGGCAGAGTATAAATTGTCGGTGTTTGTTTTCCTAAGATAAAATAAGGACACAACATTGTTGTGTCCTTACCGAATATCTGTATTGCCAGCCGCCAACTAACTAAATCGCAATAAAATCACTAGCTGTTAGCGGACTACTTGGAATGCCAGGAATACTGGCAAGAACTTCGCCATTACGGGCTAGTTCAATCGTCGTTATAAAATCCCCTGGAGTAACTCTGACTTGGTTGAAGGTCAAACCTCCACTCAAACCGATTAAATCTTGACCCTTTTGAAAGTCTACAAGTGTATCTGTACCGGCACCTGCTCCTAACACTAATACGTCGCGTCCAGCGCCACTGATTAAGAGATCCGCACCCGCTGCGCCAATGAGTGTATCGTCTCCTTCTGCCCCGTTCAAATTGTCATCCCCTTTGCCGCCTAATAGCAGATCGTTGCCGCTGCCACCGCTGATAATATCGTTGCCTTTGTTGCCGCTGAGAGTGTCGTTTCCCCCATTGCCAGTGATAATATCGTCGTCTCCAAAACCTGATGCTGTATTGTTGGCCTCGTCACCGACTAAATTATTAATTTGGGAGGGAGCTAGAGCAGTTTGCATTGCTGCAACGTTTGCTAAAAATGAGGTTCCCGGAGTGGTTCTTAATTGCTCTAAACTGCTGCGCGATTCCAACGAGGTTCCCAAGGCTGGCAGTGCAAAGTCTAAGCCAGCTAACAGTTCTAAATAATCTGAATCTGTAAAAGTGAAATCCGGGCGGCTCAACTGGTCTACAGTGATTTCTGTCTGAGTCAAGCCGGGAGGTGGAGAAGTTAACAAACCGCTTTGCGTGTGCTTGTCCAAGACAAGTAGCGGGTTGATAATCGGGTTAGTAAATGTTTGAAGAATTACTTTGCCGGGGATAAAAGCTTCTCCTCCCAAACTAACAAAATCGCCGTTAACTATGTAGTGAGTTACATTTTTTCCTGCCCCAGCTTTCTGCTTAAATGTATTGACGGTGCTCTGCTCAACTCCGGGAGAATTGAAGGTGACAACATCTCCGATAGTAGATGTAAATTCGGTGGCTGCTAGTTGCGTTATGGCGCCGCCCAAGCTGTGTCCCAGAAGGTCTGGTGGCAAGCGGCTGGGGTTTTTGGCTGTATCTTGACTGATTTCTGTCAACCAATTTCCTAATGCTTGTTTGTTGGCTTCAAATTGGTTGAAACCGGCGCCGCGCGGGTCTGCGTTGGCAATATCGTCTACGGGCGAGTCCGTGCCGCGAAATACCAAAATAGGCGGTTTGTCTGGGGTGGTGGAAATTAAGCCGATCGCGTGAAATCCAGTTCCGGGATCGTCAAAAGTGCGATCGATTTGGTAGCCAGCAGCGGTCAAACCCGTTTGAACTAAAGTTTGAGACTGGGGGTCGTTATCTATGTAAACAACTTGCTTGGCTATAGTTTCGTAAGCGGCGGGGGAGGAGGGCATATTTTTTTATTTCCTGTCGTTTGAGGGGTAATTAGTTTTTAAGCTACTAAACTAAGTTTACTATAAACTTAGTTTATTGACCATATTAATTGGTCATTTTTAGTAGTTTTTTTGCGGCAAATTGATACAGATTTTTTAATAAAAAAAAACCTATCGCTACAAAACCCAGGCAGGTTTTGCGCCACCAAAAATACAAATTTTGAGCACCCTAAAGCTATACAAAATCTACCCGCGTAATATCGCTGGCAACTACGCCTCTGAGAGTAGCAAGAATTTCCCCAGTAACCGGGATAGTAATTAAAGCTCCGTCACCACCTTGGGTTACTCTAACTTGAGGAAAAGTTAGACCCCGCGACAGGGTAATTAAATCTTCACTATCTTGAAAATCTAAAATCACATCTGCTCCGCCGCCGGATTCCAATACAAAGCGATCGCGCCCCGCACCACCAATTAAAAAATCGTTGCCAAACTCGCCGGAAACCAAATCGTTTCCGTCGCCGCCCTCGAAATAATCGTTATCTCTGCCGCCGTACAAGAAATCGTCGCCATCACCACCGGTGATGCTGTCATTACCTCGATTGCCTCTGAGAGTATCGTTACCGCCGTTGCCGATAACTGTATCCTCTCCAGGGCCCCCCGTAGCAGTATTGTTGCGAGCGTCGCCTGATAAATAATTCGGTTGTAAGGGAGCTAAACCGTATTGCATTTCTCTGATCAACTGCACAAAAGAAAATTCTGGTGCTGTTCTCACACTCTCTGCACCGCCTCTGCTTCTGATCGCTACTGACACATTGGGCAGGGCCAAATTCATCGCAGCTATAAACTCGTTAAAATCTGAATCGTTGTTATAAGTAAATTCAGAACTGTTTAATTGTTCTACGGAAATTTGCCTCTGCAAAAAACCGACGGGCGGAGTAGTTAACAAATTTTCAGTTCGATGTTTTGCCAAAACAGTTAAGGGATTAATACTCGGATCTGTAAAACTTTGGATAAATACTTTACCCGGGATAAATGCTTCGCCAAACAAGCTGACTACATCTCCGCTGGCAATGTAGTGAGTGACATTTTTGTTGCCTGCCCTGCTGAGATTTCTCCGAAAACTGTTAAATGTACTCACTGATACTCCCGGAGAGTTGAAAGTAAAGATATCGCCGGTCAGAGATGTGTATTCGGTTGCTACAATTTGAGCGACAGCTCCGCCCCAACTGTGCCCGATGACATCTGGCAATAATTTGCTGGGGTTTTTACCAGTATTTTGACCGATTTCTGTGAGCCAATTTTTGATATTATCTTTGTTCTTTTCAAATTCAGGTAAACCAATGTCCCGCGAGTCGGAAAAGATAGCGTCGCCGTCGATGAAGTCTGTACCTTTAAATACCAGGGCGGGCGGGTTTTCGGGATTGGATGAACCGAACCCGATCGCATAAAAGTTTGTTTCTGGGTCGTCGAATATGCGATCGATATAGTAGCCATTAGTATCTAGGAAAGTCGAAACTTGATTTTGCGCGCTCGGCTTTTGATTCAAAAATACAATTGATTTAGCTAGAGATTCATAAACAGCAGGCGAGGCACTCATAATATTATATTTTCTGTTTGTTGGTATTTGCGATCGCTCTCTTGTTGAGCTAATTGTCCAATGGTAGCAATTATAGCTGACAAGATTTGTATGGTACACTTGATAATATCAACTCAAGAATTAAGTTTTTGCGGTTATGGGTATCATTCGTCAATACATTGCTCCATTGATAGCGGTATTAGTATTTTTCGCGGCTCTGGTAGCAGTCAGTGCTCGCATCTTTTTGCCTGGTGACATGGCTGCCCCCGCACCGATTGAGGAAGCGATCCCGCAAAAGCAAGCGGCAGTAGTGAATCCAATTTTCTTGGGGCTAAATTATTCCGCTTTTCGTGTCCGCTGAGCTGATGTCTGCTCAACTAATACCGGGCTACCGGCTGCGCTCAGGATCGGGACTCGATCGGGCAAAACTGGTAAAGTTTATGCACCGGACTTACCAAGAGCTTTACCCGGATGGGGAATTGGGACATTTGGCTCAAACTGTCGAGCAGTATTTTTCTAACCAGACGCCGGTTTGGTGGGTAGAGTGCCAGAAAAACACCCAGGAAGAGGCAGAAATTTTGCCGGCGCTTCCCTCGCAGTATCTCAATCCCCAATCTCAAGCCCAAAATCTGACATCGGTTGTCGGATGTTTGTGGTTGGGAAATGCGATCGACCAAACCACCGGAAAACGCTACGCTCACATTTTTTTGTTGTACGTAGCACCGGAACATCGCCGTCTAGGGCTCGGGGCAGCTTTAGTTATTCATGCTGAAAATTGGGCGCGGGAAAGAGGCGATCGGCAAATTGGTTTGCAAGTATTTCTGAGCAATCAGCCTGCGGTGAATCTCTATCAAAAATTAGGCTATCAAAGTCATTCCCTCTCGATGCTCAAATCCCTTTGAAATATAAATTCTACTGGTTTGGAATCAGGGCTAAAGTCCTGATTCATTCCAATTATGAGGACTTCTGTCCTCACTACCAACTTAAGTAACAGCAGAGATATTCCTTTGTAGTAAGGATTTTAGTCCGGATTCATCCAAATTATGAGGACTGAAGTCCTCACTACAAACTTAGGTGACAGCAATTATGAGGACTGAAGTCCTCGCTATTAACTTAGGTGACAGCAGAGGTATTTGTTTGTAGTAAGGTACTGCGCGCGCACCCTACAATTATTGACTGCGGACTGCTGAGTGCTGACTGAGTTGCTTAGGAGCATCCTCTGTGCGGTAAAGTTTTTTTATGAACAATAACGACTACTCCAACGCCCTTGATACTGACACGGAACTGGAAAGCCCTTTGGATCATTTTGACGAATCCGAACCCCCGCTGCCAGATCCCGAGGAAATGCTGCCTTTGCTGGAATCCCCGGAACCTCAGCACCGGATGATTGCGGCGCGGGCTTTTTGCGAACTGCAGGACGATCGAGCAATTTCGCATTTAATTAATTTATTGAGAGACGGTTGCCCCTTGGTGCGAGTGAGCGCGGCTTATGCGTTGGGGCGAAATCCGAGTCCCGATGCTGTGGAACCGCTGATTGTTCAGCTTAACCGCGACTGGAACGGTTACGTTCGCAAAGGGGTAGTTTGGGCCTTGGGAAATTGCAGCGACCACCGCGCTTTGCCATCTTTAATTGATGCTCTGAAAACTGATATTTCAGCGGTGCGTTTGTGGGCGGCGAGTTCTCTGGGTCAAATGGCAAAAGTTGGTTACTATGTGGTGATTGCGGCGATTCCGCCGTTGATTGAAGCGCTGCGGGGAGATGCTGTGTCTGCAGTGCGGAGCAACTGCGCTTGGGCGATCGGGCAACTGGCACGCGAATTGCCGAATAATATAGTGTACGCTGGGGCGATCGATGGTCTGATTGAAGCTTTAGAAGAAGATGAAGATATGGGCGTGCGGGAAGATGCTAAATCTTCACTTTTGCGAGTCGGCGACCCGCGCGGATTGCAGATAATTGAAGATTTAGAAATGGAAGGACTTTTGTGATTAAACCGCCCCCATTACTAATTACCCATTACTAATTATGCCTTTCATTAGTGCTAAAACAGATTTTGGTTTCAAAAAAATATTTGGTTCGCCCCAGAGCAAAGACATTTTGATTAGCTTCCTCAATGCTATGCTCTATGACGCGCAGCCTACCATTGAAGACTTAGAAATCATCGATCCCTACGCCGCGCCGAGTGTTACTGGATTAAAAGACACTTACCTGGATGTTAAAGCCAAAATTACAGGCAACAAAACTGTGATTATCGAAATGCAGGTAATAAATGTAGAAGCTTTTACTAAACGGGTAGTGTATAATGCCGCCAAAACCTACGCAACTCAACTCAGACCCAGGGAAGGATACTCTAAATTAAATCCTCTGATTGCTTTAACAATTACAGATTTTATTCTATTTGAAAACACAGAAAAATTTCTGACCCATTTTGTCTTTAAAGAACTCGAAGAAAACTTCGAGTATTATAACAGAGAAATCGAATTAGTATTTGTCGAACTGCCCAAGTTTAACAAAGAACTGGAACAAGTCGAAAACCTAATTCAAAGCTGGATTTATTTTATCAAAAATGCTCCCCTCTTCGATGAAATACCGGAAAAATTTGCATCAATGCCCGAAATTCAAACAGCTTTTTCCATCGCCAGCAGAACTAATTTAACCCTTAAGGAATTAGAGGAATTGGAAAAGCGGGAAATGTTTTTTGAAGACCAACGCGGTGCTGTTATTAAAGGGATGCAAGAAGGTCGCCAAGAAGGTCTAATTGAGGGGCAAACAGCATTAATCCTGCGTCTACTCCGGCGGCGCACTGGCGAAATCCCACCCGAAACTAAAACTCGCATTCGGCAGTTATCTCTCGAACAATTAGAGGATTTAGGAGAAATCTTGTTAGATTTTACCAGTCAAGAGGATTTGATAGCTTGGCTGGAATCCGTGTCAGGATGAATTTATAAATTTTGCACTTCTGATACTAAATCCGGCTTTAATACCCCCTTCATTCTTGATTCGCCGCAGGCGGAATGTGTTTGTGTAGTAGCGGTTTCAACCGCCTAGTTGCTAATCTAATAAGTCAGGTTCCCGACGCACAATCATGTCATAAAGCGGTTGAAAGCTAAACCATCCCATGCGGTGAGACCCTACTTGCTGCTGTGTTAAACGCGCACATTCTGGCTTGATGAGAATTGGTTTTCCCGCTGCTTCGGCCATTAACTGCGCTTGACAAGAACGTTCCATTGCAATAAACCACCAAGCTGCTTCATCTACTGTTTGACCTACTGTTAACAGTCCGTGATTTTGTAAGATAATAGCTTTTTTCTCACCTAAAGTTTTGGCGATGCGTTTAGCTTCTTCGATTTCCAAAACAACTCCGGTGTAATCGTCAAATAAAGCTTGGTCTTCATAAAAAGAACAAGCATCTTGCGTCAGCGGGTCAAGCAGGCGGCCCAAACTCGACCAACTTTTGCCGTAGGGAGAATGAGCGTGGGCTGCTGCGATTACGTCGGGGCGAGCGCTGTGCACTTGGGAATGAATGGCAAAAGCTGCTTCGTTTACGGGTTTATTTCCTTCAACAACTTCGCCTTTGTGGTTGACTAAAATTAGGTCGCTGACTCGAATTAAACTAAAGTGCATTCCAAAGGAATTGACCCAAAAATGGTCGAGGTGTTCGGGGTCGCGGACGGTGATGTGTCCGGCAATTCCTTCGCTGAATCCGAAGCGGGCAAATAATCGGAATGCGGCGGCTAAACGCTGTTTGCGGTGGCGGCGTTCTTCTTCAACTGAGTTGAATGTTGGGGGTTGAAAAGTGACTTTGGGGATTTTTATTGCAACCATATATTTTATTTTGTAATGGGGAATGGGTAATTGCTAATTGTGGGGCAGGCATCTTGCCTGCCCTACTGACTGGCGACTTCACTAAGGCGCAAACCTGCGATGTTTTTGCAGTCAAAGGTGGCGTTGTTGCCGGGGCGACGTTCTATTAATTCGAGAATTTGTCCGGCGGGGTTTTGCAGAAACCACTGAGTTAATGAGCCGGAGTTTAGAGGATGCTCTGATAGTGGTTTAAAGTTTTTATTTTGCCATATCTTAGCAGCATTCTGCACGTTTTCAACTCGAATCGCGACGTGGTGAACGGCTTCTAATCCTCTTTCTTGCTGGAAGCGGTCTGTTTGGTCGCCCGGTGCGTGGGGCGCATCTAATACTACTAAGCCGCCCGCTGGCATTAATAAGGTCATTAAATGCAGCCACAAGTCGGAGGGAACATTAATGTTTTCCCCACAAAAGTTAATCGGGAACAAGTCGGGGCCTTCAACTGTTTTGGCGCCGAAGGGGTAAAAAGATTTGGCGTAGTTTTCGAGTTCGGTGCGGCTAGGGAATGTGAGGACAAAGTGGTCGATCGCAACTTGTTCGTCGTACAGGTGTGTTTCAAACGTCCAGGCTGTTAAAAATTCGGGAGTGATAAATTTGGGGTTTAGTTCCAGCAAGCCATTTTTTTCGATGAAAGGTGAGTCAAAATGGCCCTCAAGGTTGCGATCGAACTCTAGGGTTTTTAGATTCAAGTTTTTCATGGATCTCACCCGATGTTAACTCCGCAAAACTGCGAATTTTGTCTACAAGCTGAAGTGGACACACATTTGGTGCGCCTTAATTCAAAAATAACACAAAATTTAATACAAGCAAGCCGATCGCGCGATCGCAACTCCCAAACTTTTACACAGCAAGTATTCCCCAATCTAAAATCTAAAATCTAAAATCTAAAATCCGATGGTTTGCCGATCGCCAAACCGGCCAACCACGCCGTAGTCCAAGCACTTTGGAAGTTGAAACCGCCCGTCACGCCGTCGATATCCAAGATTTCGCCCGCAAAGAAAAGTCCGGGACAGCGGCGGCTTTCCATTGTCTTGAAATCGACTTCTTTGAGGTTGACACCGCCGCAGGTGACGAACTCTTCTTTAAATGCGCCTTTTCCGGCAATCTGATATTCGCCTTGAACGAGTTCTAGCAGGAGGCGATCGAGGATTTTGTTAGATAAGTCAGCCCAGCGTTTTTGCTCATCAATGCCGATCGAACTTGTCAAGCGTTCCCAGAGGCGGCGCGGCACCGGAAACGGACAGCTAGAGACAATCAATCGGTGCGACAACTGCGACTTAACCGCTAGCAGTTGCTGCCGCAAAACTTCCGCATTGTACTGGGGAAGCCAATTAACCAGCACAGGTGTTTTATAATGGCGATCGTGCAAAAATCTCGCACCCCAAGCCGAAAGTTTGAGTACAGCAGGCCCGCTTAAACCCCAGTGAGTAATTAGCAAAGGCCCGCTTTGTTCTAATTTAGCTCCCGGCAATTTCACCTTAGCATTAGGCACAGAAATTCCGGCTAAATCTTTGATTCTGCTGTCTGAAATATTAAAAGTAAATAGAGAAGGAACGGGCAGTTCTACAGTATTACCTAACTCTTTGGCCCATTTATAACCCGACGGATTGCTGCCTGTAGCGAGAAGAATGCGATCGCACTTAAGTCTTTCCCCCGACTTCAACTCAATTTCAAAACTAGGGGCGGTGTCGCCGTGTTCGCCCTCTGCGGTGTTGCCCGTTAATTTCTTTACTGAAACGACTGCATCACCCGTGCGAATTTTCACGCCTGCATCCTCAGCAGCCCGAATCAAACAGTTAACAATTGTCCCCGAATCGTCGGTGATCGGAAACATTCGCCCGTCTTCTTCGGTTTTCAACTTCACACCGTGACTGGCAAACCATTCTACAGTATCGCGGGGTTGAAATCGAGTAAAAGCACCGCGCAGAGCTTTCCCTCCTCTGGGGTAATTCTGCACTAAAACACCGGGGTCAAAACAAGCATGAGTCACATTGCAGCGCCCGCCGCCAGAGATGCGAACTTTTGCCAGGAGTTGCCGGCCAGCTTCTAGTAAAGTGACGCGGGCCTGCGGGTAGGTTTTGGCACAGGTAATTGCACTAAAAAAACCCGCTGCACCGCCGCCAATGATTGTAATTTTGAGGATTCGATCGGACAAATTTTTTCTCGCTTATTCTGGTTCAAAATCGGATTTTGCCGCCCCGCAAGTGGGACAAACCCAATCGTCGGGGATATCTTCAAAGGCAGTACCGGGAGCTATGCCTCCGTCGGGGTCGCCTTCTGCTGGATCGTAGACGTAATTGCAAACTGTACAAACGTATTTTTGCATTTGCTTAACTCAATTTTTTATTGTAAGCCTATAGATTGTACTTGACAACGCAACCTAGTGCAATACCACTTTCAAAAAGTAATGAGACTTTCTGTAATTCCCAAGTCTTTACGAATTAAGTTTTGCACCATCTTCAAATCTCAAATCTCAAATCTAAAATCGTCAAAGCCTCCTGAACCGCAGTTCTAGAGGCTTGATCGTATTTTTTATTAGTTTGCTGCGATTGGAAGACTAGACTTTTGCTAAAGGCTTAGTCCAAACGCCGTTTTCATCTTCTTCGTACTGCTGGTGAATGGCATTCCAAGCGGTGTGTTCCGCTTGTATCGAGTCGTTGCTTTCATCAAATGCGGCGTTGTATGATTCCATAAAGGTTTTTTGAGCTGCTTCCGACAGGTGCGATCGCACTTCTGGAGACAAATCTGCCGGACTATTGCAGCGACCTTTGACGGCGCGCGGCAGCGTCATTTCGCTAATAGCTATCTCTTCGCCACCTGCACTTTCTAGCAAGAGTTTAAATTCGCCCGATTTATCTGCGGGAACTTCTGCCATCACGAGAAATTCGCCTGCTTCAACGCGGGTTTGATAGATAGTTGCTTTGTCTTCCGGCATTCCCAAAGCGACCAAAGCCGAAACTAGACCCGCACCGGCCGAACCTGCGATCGCGCCGCTAGCTGCACCCAACAGTACCGCACCCAGCGGGCCCGCCGAGACTACTGCACCGACAAAGGGAATAAACAGGACACCGACGCCTGTTAGCAAACCCAAAAAAGAACCGAATAAGGAACCAAAAATCGCCCCGCTTCGCAGACCGCCTAATATCACATCTTTTTTAGTAATAAAGCCGGCAATTTTAGTTTTAGATTGAAAGTTTTTTCCCATTACTGAGATGTGGTCGCGGGAAACTCCGCGATCGAGCAACCGCCGAATTACACCGTCTAATTGTTCTTCTTCCTTAAATACGGCTGAAACTGTGCGTTCGGCTAAATATTCCTCGGTCATTGTTCCTCCTTGATCGTTTTTCGATTAGTTGTGCTGGTTTTCAGTATAGGAGGACACCGCAGGGCGATCGCATCAACCGCGAGATAGAGGTCGATGCGATCGGATATAGTTTGAGGCTCTATCAAAAGAGTTAAATAGTTGTGCAAGCTGCTATATTTGCCTCGCATTTTGCTTTTATTTAGCTCGAATATAAGCACCCATAAACTCCAATTGATTTATCATTTCTTCCGCTGAGTTCGCAGCAATCAATCTCACAATTACTTGCATTTGCTCCCCCACTGAGTAACAATATCTTTGCGCAAGAATGATTCCGGCATGATTTCTCTAGCCTTCCTAGAGCCAAAATTGGCGATCGCCCTCAAGCACCCCAGGATAAATGCCCTGTAATCGGCGATAAGCAATGCGGTCAGAGCCAAAAAGTGGTATGGGCAAACGTGGCTCATTCAGCGAGCCATGATGCAGCAAAGTAAGTTTTAGGGTTGTTTCTACCACACTTTCAATTGACACTTGCTGTCCTGGATATGGAATAACATTCAAACGAAGTGGCAGAGGTAAACCCATACTTTCCGACTTGACTTCAGTAGTCACTAAAATCGCCTCCCAATCAGATATGCGCAACGCTAAACCTTGTGTCGGCGCTCCTACAAAGTGTTGATTTAAGTTGTACATTCTGGGAATACCAGACTTGTAACACTCCACCAGAATAAAGTTAGAACTAATTGCATTAGCTCGTTCCCGTAAATGTTTGACTTCTTCTCCACAAAAACGCCCATCTCGGTAAATTAAAACAGTTTTATTTCTCAGGTCAGCCGCTGGCAAAAAACTCTCTAGAATGCGTTGTGGTATTTCTTCTCCTTCAATCAGAGCATCTTCTAGCCGATAGCGAATAAACTCCCCTTGCTTGCCATATAGACGCACGCTCGCACAAGCATTCATGGTCCCCGCTCCCTTTTTTTTGGAACCTCTGGAGATATCTAAACCGATAAAATAATCCGCAATCTCTAAGGGTTCAGCCAGAATAAAAGGTAAATTTCCCAATTTAGCTAAGGCTCCTGGAATCACCTGATTGAGAAGATAGTTAGCTTGGACATTTCTCAAGGTATCTTCATAAATCACTTGGCTAGCAATTCCGCGTCGGAGCAACCGCGAGTAAACCCAAGAATAGAGACTGCCCCCTTCTTTGTCGTCAGCGTGGCGATCGCTAGTCGGTAAAAACGTCAACACAATATCAGGTTGCCTCACCATTAAATCGTCAACGGCTTCTTCAACTTTAGCTCTAGCTTCAGCCCCTCTTAAACTCTCTACAGATAATTCCTTTTTGTTCTCTTCAGGAAGAATACTTTCAAACCCATAGCGTTTTAGCCGTTTCTGAACTTCACTTAGAAAGAAACCCACCTTAAAATTGCAAAGTTTTAGAGCGGCAACACGAATAGGTCTTGATGGATCGAGGTAATCTTCATGACGGCGATAGACACCGCCTTTAGATAAACCCGTGAGAATTTGACTTTGGATGCCAGTATAATTTTTCCTAAACAGTAGTTTGGTGTGTTCGACCTTGACTTTGGGTTCCCAGAATAAGTTAGGATAATCGCGGCTGTTAATACTGCGCTCTAGCTGAAAGCCATAATTAGATAGAGCCTGTCCAGCTTCTTTTTTGTACAAAACTAAGAGGTCTTTTCGGTCTTTGTAGGAAACTTTAGTTGCTTTGAGTAATTCTCCGTAGTCTACCTCGAATCGCTTAGCAGTTTCTGGCGTGATGCAAGGACGCAGAGCGGCCATAGCATAGTGAAAAGGCCTTGCATCTTTGCCAAATTGAACAGCAACAACTGGTTGCTCATGTGGTGCATCTTTAAGTGCTTGTTTGCTGATTGCGCCAGTTGCTTCCTTGAGGAGTTGATCTCGGTGTTCTTCAATCGTTCCCACAATGCCAGTTATTCTAGCAAAACTATTTTTTTCAATGTCTCGAACTTTTAACCCAATCAAAAGATTTTTTGGATCTTGCCGATAGGGATGATTCTCGTAGAACTGAGCTAAATCGCCATTGAATAGGATACGGCTGTGAATTGTTAAAGTTAAAGCAGGCTGTGGAACTCCTTGCAAGTCAATAGTTTCTTCCCAAAAGTCAACCTCACGCCTAACCTGAACCTGATTTTCAGATAGAACGCTATTAGATGAGAAGGGACGAGTGATTTTTAAGACTCGAACAGCTAACTGAGCAACGATGGAAGCTGTTACCTCCGGTTCCCGTACCCATTGAATTGAGTAGTAGCCATCACCAATATCTTTTTTCAACTCCTCCAGGATTTCTGCCAGTTTCTTTCGCCATTCATCTTGGCTTGGCATTGGTTGATTAGGTTTAGCCAAGACCCAGAAATATTTATGTTGCCAGATAACAACAACATCAAGAAACTTCTGACTAAAACGCCAACTCAATCGGTTGCCTATTTCCCGATCGACTTCAGGAGTTACTCGAAAGCCGATTAAATTGAGTTGAGAAATCCTCAGAGGGAAAATCTCGCTCAAAAATGTTGGTAATGGCGCAGCTTGAGTGGGAAATTGAACAGCAACAGTCATGCAGCTACCTCGCAAATGGAAAATTGACAAATTGAATTGAACGAACAGAACGAACACATTACACCAGGATTGGGCGGGAAAATTTGGCTGAACTCAGCAGTTTTATTGCGGTAACTGCTCAAATCTTTCTGATGCCTTTTAGCTATCAGCGTTAGTTCTATCTGGAAGCATTTTAGTGTCTCGGATGTTGCAGAGATTGGTGCCGACCATTTTCCATTTTCTAAGTTATAGAAAATGGCAATAGTTTTCCGTTGCGGGTAGAGATAGCTAGCTGCTAGCAGATAAATATAACCCTGTCGCAGATCGAAGTCTGATTTACCCGTCTTGAAGTCCAAGATGTGCAGTGTGTCATCTGTGAGACTAAAAATGCAGTCAATTGCTGCATAAAATTTAAATAAATAATTACCCTCTCGAATCAAAATTGGTTCGGGATATCCCTCATCACCTCGGCTTAACTGGACGATATTTTTTCCGACAAGAATGGGATTGTCGCGGTAATTGTTCAGGATGGAAATGACTCGTTCCTGAATTTCCAATGATTTTTGGCTTAATTGCAGAATCTCTGCTATTTCCTGCACACCGTCTAACTGGTGCAACAGATCGGTATTTTGATGAAATTCATAAACTCCTCTTTGTGCTAGCATCCCAATCTGTTGAGGAATGGTGTCTTGCTCCAAGAGTGCTTTAACTTGCGGTTCTTTGTTTCGCGCCTTGGCAAAACCCCGCTTCATATCGCAATGCAAGTGTTCTTGACCTATTGCTGGAGCAAATTGCAACCACAAGTTATAACTAGCAAACGGTAGCCAATTTTTTGCCATTGTTAAACTCCAACTGATACTTGTAATTTTTTGGGTTATTTCCAACTGTGTTGGACAGCTACTTTTTTCAGCACGTTTTTGATAACTTGTTCAGAAGCCGAAGACATCAAAATACCGGGGTAAACGGCACTCCCCCAACTGGGATGCTCCAAAATAGAACAACTATTGTGAACGATCGGGAAGCCTAACAAAGCTTTGACAACTGCGGTATCGTCGTGGGCGATTTCTCCGGGACGCGAGAGTTGGGGATAACCAGTACGGGGGTCAATCATATCTGTTAGGAAACCGCGATCGCGCAGATTGCGTACTACGTCTGAGCCGAAGTTGATAAACCTTTCCCGCAACCTATCTTTCTCCCTCTCAATGTGGAGTGCAGTGTCCGTTAGAGGGTAGCGGGATTGCTGTAGTACCACAACCACTCGGCAAGTCGTCACGGGCAAAACCCAATCGGGAAAGACTCGCTCTAGGTTTTGGGCGATGAACTGACTGCACCGATGAACTGACATCTGAACAGCTTGTCCCGTTTCCGCAACCCTGTTGATTCGAGAGCCGCACTGGGATGTACCTAGCCTTGACAGCTCTACTTGATGTACCTCGTTCTCCGCAATCTTTCTTATATACACCATATGTAGTGCCTTGTCTGGGTTGATGTACCGCGTCAACCTTATTTAGATCCTAGCGCAGGTTGACGTGGAGCGTCAACCCCTAGTATGATTGATAGGTAAGTAGGAAAAAACCGTGACTCAGACTTTTGGTAAGCGTATTCGTGAAGCTCGTCAGAATAAGGGATACAGTCAGCGCGATTTGGCTGCATTGGTAAAGGTAGATTACACCTATCTTTCCAAACTAGAGAACGATCGCGCTGAATATGCCCCAAAGGAGGAGGTGATTAAGTTGTTAGCGCATCACCTAGAGTTGGATGCGGAGGAACTAATCTACTTCGCTGGTCGGATCACCTCCGAAGATGCCAAAGTTGTTCAAGAACTGGCCAAAACCTACCAAAAACAGATGCCAGTTTTGCTCCGTCAAATGCGAGATAATCCTGAACTGACTCAAAAGTTTATTCGGGAAGCCACACAAGCAGAAAGCCAGGAGAAGCCAACTTGAGTGTAATTAAGCCCTATCGGTACTTGACCAAAAATGCAATTGAGAGTGAGGCTAATGAGCTTCTTTTGCAGATGCAGGGAACGCCTAACTCTCCTAAATGGCCCTTTGTGGCTGACCAGGCAGCTAATTATTTAAAATTGAGTGTGGTCTGGGATAGCTTACCTTCTCACAACAACAGACCCGTATTCGCGAGAATTTATCCCCAAACCCGTATAATAGAATTTAATGAAGATATCCCGGAACTCCAGCAAAACCGAGGACTGGAACAATCGACACTGGCACATGAAATTGGACACTGGATGCTTCATGTTAATCAAGATGAGGCTGATGGTTTTGTACAACAGCTAGAGTTATCTCTATCTGATGAAGCAGCAGAACAGCCATTCTTGTGCCGAAAAGTTACCGAACAACAGATTTCTCCAAATAGCGCTAACAAGCAGCTTGATTCAATTGAATGGCAAGCGCAATATTTTGCTAGTTGTCTGCTGATGCCGACCCATATCTTGGAAGAAAAACGAATAGGGCGCGATCTAACAAGAGAGTCCCACCTCGACGCAATGGCCCAAGATATTGGCGTCACAAAAGCTAATCTAAAACATCGTCTCAAAGATGTTGGGTGGATTTGCATTCCCAAGGGGTCTAAGCAAATTTATCTAGGTAATGGTGTACCCAATGGACAGATGAGGTTGTTTTAATAGCGAGCGTATCTCACCCACTTAACTACATAAGATTGGTGCTAACTATGAGTAATCAGTTGTTATGGCAACTTGTCTACCACTTGTCAGGACTTACACTTTTAGGCAGAACAGAGCAAGAGCCATTGGGATCATTACCAATTCCAATACGGACCGCTGTTCTTAAAACTATTGACCTGCAAAATCCAGGAACCATTGAACTCACATTATTCAAAAAATCTCCTCTTGAGTTCGCCGAAGGAGAATATGAATGGGTAAATAGTTGGCACGATCAAAATAGTTACCTAGTTGACGCAATAGAAGAATCGCAAGATAGTTCTGTTTTCCCTTCGAGTCTGTTGCACCAGCTTCCCGATCGATACCCAACATATCAGAAAGTGGCTTTCACCTTACTCTGGAAAGCAGTACAAAGTGGAAAATGTCTTCTCAAAATAGCTGAATACCAGACGAATGTAGCAGCTTTGGCTTTAGCTGTACTGGATTCATTAGCCTTAATAGAACGGGTAGCAGAACTGTACGGATTACCCGTAGAGCTACCAGAAGTAGAGCTTTACTTGGTAGGTGCAGTTGATGAATTGGGCGTGACGCAATTACTGCACCATTACCGAGGGGCTGAACTTGGTGAATCAGCGAATCGTGTAGATTGTTGTCACACATTTGTGCGATTAATGCTAGCAACAGATTTGCCAATCGACGTGGATTTTGTGTCATGTGCTAGGTATTTAAATAATTACATCTCAGAAAATGCTTACACATTTAATGAACTAGAAAACTTTACTTCTCCTTTTCGAGCTTATGTTGAAAACGTGCTACCTCTGCACGCACATCCAGTGTTATTTGAGCGACATACTCTAGACTATTTTGCGCGTCGTTATTTTCTGATTCCGGAATTAAAACCAGCGCAAGTAGAACTTATACAAAAGGCTTTACGCAACGAGTCAACAGTGGGGATTTTACCAACAGGCTTTGGTAAGTCTTTAATATTTCAACTATACGCTTTGTTGATTCCTCGCACTACCTTAGTAATCAGCCCTCTCCAGGCACTCATCCGCGACCAAGTACATAACTTAAATCGCCCTGGTCTTACCTGTGTAGATTCCATTATTTATACAGATTCAAATACAGCTAGGAAAACTAAACTTAGAAATTTTAAATCTGGTCGCTATCGGCTGCTATACATTTCACCTGAACGCTTGCAGATAGGCGAATTTTACGATGAGATAAAGGCTACGATGCAGCAAACCCCAGTTGGTGCTTTGGTTATAGATGAAGCTCACTGTGTGTCTGAGTGGGGACACGATTTTAGACCTGCATATCTGCAAATTGGGCGTTTGCAGCAAGCTTTAGAAGAAGCCTCCAGACGACCAGTACCGATTATTGCTCTGACTGCAACAGCCTCGGAACCAGTGCGTAAAGATATCTTGCGTGTCTTGGGGCTAACTTCAAATAGTGTAGTACAACTAGCAAGTAGCGATCGACCTAATCTCAGCCTTTCAGTACACTCTGTCAGCAAACCCGAAAATAAGCCAGAAAAACTAGCTTATCTACTGCAAACAATTGTTCCCCAGATACTCGGAATTCCTTTTGCAGAATTGATTCCAGAAGATGACAAAACTCGCCATGCTGGAATCATGTTCGGCATTTATGCGAATCCTCATGGTAAATCCACTATCCATGAGGGAGTACATTACATCAAAGACGAACTTACAAAACGAATCATTCCTAACACCAATTTAGTCCAAGTACACGCCAGCACTCAGCCAGAATACTGCCCTGAATGTGAATCTCCTTTTTTCATTAGATCCGATCAAATGGCTCGGTGTCGCTCCTGTCAAGCTTCCTTCACAGCCAGCAAAAGTAAGAAACCTCAAGACTGGAATAGCCAACTGCAAAAGCGCCAAGACGCTTTTCAAAACAATCAATTTCCTTTGTTAGTAGCCACCAAGGGATACGGTATGGGAATTGATAAACGCAATATCCGCTTTATCATTCACCATGCCTTTGCCAGCAGTCTTGAGGCATATTACCAGGAAGCAGGACGTGCAGGACGCGATGGACGACACTCTCACGTAGCTTTGATGTACTTACCGCCACATCAGGAATGCAAAGACAAGCATATTTACGCTGGTGAAATTGAGCCTCCCTGCGTTTCTAACGGTCGAAACTACATACGCCACGAGTGTCCTTATTACGAAGATCATTTGTGTGACTACGGACTGCAAGCCCATTTCATAAAGGATGACTACCGTGGCATAAAAAAAGACAGTGATCGTGTTATCTCAGTATATCAGAAAATTATATCGGGAGAACCTATTGGATTCAAAAACGATAAAGAGGATAAAAATTTGCAAATTCCACTTTACCGACTACAGCAGTTAGGAGTTGTCAAGGAATATTCCAAGCATTATTCTAAAGGTTTTAGTGGCGGGTACAAAATAGAGTTTGACCGTAACTGGTCTTTAGACCAAATAGCTAGTAACCTAAAGAAATTTTTAGTTCAGACAGGTACCAGCGAAAACTATGCTGAAGGACAGCTTAGTCGGATTGATAACACAGTCTTTAGCCCATACCATGAAAATTTACCACAGAGGAGATTAACCGAGGCTTTGCATATCCTTTTAGAGCGTATTTACGAAACTGTGCCTCGGATGCGCTACCAAATGCTTCTCAATGAACTAGATTATGCTACAAGCGATGAAGAAGGAACTTGTCGCCGGGTTGTCATCAGAGGTCTTTTTGATTCTATTGAACATCTAACCACTGAAAACTACCGATGTGGTTTCTGTGATGTCTGTACTCCAAATCTCAACTTTCAGGGAGACAAAGCTGCTGTTCCTCTACAGGATGCTCAAGTTGATGAGATTGCCGAAAAACTTCCCGTTTTATTAGAAGGGTTTGATACAAAAGCTCTGCTGGAAGTGTTGCGGCTTACTATAGAGCGTGGGGCAGTAGCAGGGCTGTTTGCTCGTGTTGCTAACCGCCTTGAGCGAGACTCTACTAGCTTGGCTGCATTCTTCTTGGCGGGTGCGTTAGCCAGACAGCGCCCAGGACGCGAAACGCTAGCATTTGATTATCTGAAACGTGGGTTTAATGAAGGAGTCAAACAGGGGTTATTTGCCGATCGTCTTTTACTATTCTATCAAGAAGGTGTGCTTTTACAGCCTGAAGAAGCTTTTAAATGGCTAACCCAGGTTGGTGGATATTGGGATAGTGAGGAGGGATTAAAATTCTTGATTCAGGAAGCAGCTCAAAGGTTCGGTACTGATTCCACGCATTACCGCGTTCTAATTGTGAGGTGGCTTCTTGGAAGGTTCAATGAAGTCAGTGATGATTGTGCTGCTTTCAAGCCAACGATTGAGGTTCTAAAAAATGGCTTTGAGCGACTGATTTAAATTATTATCGGAGGTAAAATCATGGCACAATTTTTGGATAATTTAGAGCTAATGGAGAAAGAAATTGCCAAATATCGCAGTAAATTTCAAGAGTCTTCTGAGGTCTTGAATGATTTGGCTAAAGTTCAGATTAATTTTAATAATCTTGCACAAAAGTATCAGGAGTTACAAGAAGGATATCATCAACTCACAGAACATATAGAGGAATCCCAAACAGTCTCATCTTTGTTACAAGCTGAGTCAAAGAGTTCCATAGAGCGAGTATTGCAAGCACAGAGAAGCTTTGAACAGCGCTTTTTAGAACTAGAAAATGCAACAAAGACAAGCACAACTCAAGCACGGGAAAGCTTGGCTCAACATTTTGCTAACTTCGAGAGCGCTGCTGATGACCGATGGGAGGAATTTTGCGATAGGTTTTCTGTCCGTTTAAACGAGCTGGAGCAACAAATTCAAGAGCTTAAAAAAGAATTTGCACAAAGTCTGAAAACTTTAGGAGCTAACGATTCAGCAATTAACGCTAGATTAGGCCACGTCGAGTCTGAAATGAACTCAATCAATCAAATTCAAGCAAGTACGGGGGAGCAATGTAAAGGTCTAGAAGAACGTCTGAGCAAAACAGAGCAGTCGCTTTCTAATTTAGAGCTGAATACAAGAAAAACTCGCCGATTAGTATATATAATGGCGGCAATAGGAAGCATATTAGTTTTATTTTTTGGAGGATTGCTATTTTTGTTCCAATCCCGGAATGCACAGCTCGATCGCCAAATCGAACAACCTCGGATTTTAAAGCCTGGTAAGTCAACCAAATAGCTAACTCCCATCACGATATTTATCGGGAAAAAATCCTAATTACTAACATGATGGGTTCCATATCAATACAACAATATCTAAACGCCAAGCTTGAGAAAAAGTAAATTTGACTTTTGTTAAACTTGAACTGCGCCAGAAGAAAGGCGCAGCTTCATTTCTACCCGATCGCATTTATCAAGGTTAATCAATGCCATTAGCACCCCTGTTTCCTGTCGTTCATCCCATCCTCAAATCTGCTTTTCCCAGATGTCTGTGGACTGGAGATATCAACAGCCGAGAGATCGCCCTCACATTTGACGACGGGCCGCACCGTCAGCACACACCTCAACTGTTAAAAATTTTAGATAAATACGACATCAAAGCTAGTTTTTTCTGGCTAGGTTTTTGCGTGGACAGGCATCCAGAAACGGCTAAAGAAGTGTACGATCGCGGACACTGGATCGGCCTCCACGGCTATCAGCATATATCGTTTCCCAAACTAAAAACCCACGAACTCAAACAAAGTTTAGAAGACACGCAGAAAGCAATTGCCAAAGCTTGCGATTTAGACCCACAATTAATCCTGGACGTGCGGCCACCCAACGGCATTTTTACGCCGCGAACATTAGAGTTATTGCAACAGTGGGAATATCGCCCTGTAATGTGGAGTGTTGTGCCGGAAGATTGGGTGCGACCGGGGGTAAGGAAAGTTATTAGTCGCATCGTGCAGCAAACTGAAAACGGATCAATTATTGTACTGCACGACGGCTATTGCGGCGGTGAAGATGTTGCAGCTTCTGCGGATAAAATAATTCCCTTGCTTTTGTACAAAGGTTACAAATTTGTGACTGTCGATAGACTGTGGGAACAGACCAACATTCAAATAACAGGAAATTAAGTTAATGAAAAAAAGACAGTTTATTGCATCTCTTTGTTTGGTAAGTGCCGGATGGGCGATCGAGCTTTCTCCTGCTTCCCTAAGCGCGGAAACTCCACTTGTAGTGCAGCAGCCAGCCCCTGGCGTATCCGCGCCTGCCCCCAACTCGAAAACCCCGCAAGTGGAACTGCTAAATCCGGGAGTGGAACCACGACAGGAACTGCGTTTAAAACCCGCTATCGATGTCAAAGAAACAACTGTTATGACCGTAAAAACGGATATGGAAATATCCGCATCCGGTCGGTCTTCGCCTGGGGCTAAAATTCCAGTATCGGTGATGACTTTCGAGACAAAAGTCACTAAAATTGATCCCAATGGCGATATTCACTACGAGTTTGCTTATACTAACTCAGATATCGTCGGCGATACTGGAAATATGCCACCAGCCGTCCGAGATGCCATGCGTTCCGCACTCAAAAGCATGGTGGGAGTGAAAGGCTCTTTCATCATGGACAATCGCGGTTTTCATAAAGGAGGTGACATTATTTTGCCCGAAGGAGCTGACAACAACCTCAAACAAATGGTTGGACAAATGTCTAAATCTCTAGAACAACTAGCCTCGCCGCTGCCTGCCGAAGCAGTCGGAAAAGGAGCGAAATGGCGCGTTTCTTCTTCCTCTGATTTCAGTGGCATGAATGTGAATGACATTGCTACCTATGAATTGGATAGCTGGCAAGATGGAGTTGTGTCTCTGAATGTAAGTATAGAGCAGCAAGCCAACCCCCAAAATATTACCTCTCCCCAATTGCCTGCTGGAACTACTTTAAGCCTCAAATCTTTTAGTTCTCAGGGCCGGGGAAAAGTTACAGGGCGCTTGGATAGATTAATTCCTTTGCGCTCTAGTGTGTCTATTAGTTCAAATAGCGAAATGAGTGTTAAAAATGCTGGCAGCTCAGAAGAATCAACAATCACCACAAAAATGGCGATGGAGATGACTTTAGAGTCGAAGTAAGCTTTATTATAGGAACTCGAAAAATTAGGGACACGGCACTGCCGTGTCCTTAGTCGCCGATTAACTTGTAATAAATGGTATTAAATCAGGTTAATATACCTGATATTATATAAATTTTATGAAAGTTTCGATCGCCAATTTGTAAGTAGAGGAGTCTGTTCTATGATTCGATCGCACAGATGGCAAGCTATCATCGGTTTACTGGTAGCCCTGGGGATAATCATCGGGAATTTAATGTTTCCGGGTCTGAATGTAGCGCCGGCAGTTGCTCAAGCCAAATTTAAGGATGTTAACGACCATTGGGCGCAAGCTTGCATTGAGGAGTTAGCACAGAAAAAAATCATCAGTGGCTATTACGAAGACGGCACTTTTCGCCCGAATCGCCCCGTCAGCCGCGCTGAGTTTGCGGCGATGGTTCGCATGGCTTTTCCCGATGCCAAAACCGTCCGCGCTCCGATCGACTTTGCAGATATTCCTACAAATTACTGGGGTTTTAAAGCAATTCGAGAAGCTTATCAGACGGGTTTTATGTCTGGATACAGTGGCAGTATCTTTAACCCCACTTTGAATATTACCCGCTGGCAGGCTTTGGTAGCTTTAACCAGCGGCTTGAAATATACACCTACGGGGTCGGCGGCTGAGATTTTGGATACGACTTTTGAGGATGCGCGGGATATTCCGGAACTGGCCAGAAGTGCGATCGCCGCGGCCACAGAAAAACAACTTGTGGTGAATTATCCGGCTGTTAAACAGCTAGAACCTACTCGGAACGCTACTCGCGCCGAAGTCGCAACTTTTTTCTGTCAGGCGATCGCCAAACCCGGTCAAACAGCCTTAGTTCCTGCCCAATATATCGCCCAAGTTCCGGCGAATATCGGCCCGCCGAGAACAACAGAAATCTCGGAAGCGGGGAAAGTTCGGGCGGAAGTTTCTTTCGTAAAAGAAGCAGAAAATGCTAAAAATCTCCGCATCAGAATTATCCGCGACGGTAAAACTTTATTAGAAGAACCCGTGCTGATTCCGACTCGCTCTCTAGTAGATAATCCCGACCAAAGAGCCAGCGAAGAAATATCAGAAGGACGTTTTTTATCGCTGCTAATCCGTGATTTGGACGGGGACAAAGAACCGGAAGTGCTGGCAGATTTAGTGTCAATCAAAAGCGGCGTCCGATGCTGCAATTATTCGTTTATTTACCGCTACGAATCGGGGGCTAACAAGTACAGTCACATAAAGCATTTCTGGGGCAATGTGAGTTACGAAATAGTCGATTTTGGCAAAAATGATATCCCAGAGTTTAAGAGTCTGGACGGCAGATTTTCCGAGGCTTTTACAAATTATGCTGATTCTCGCTTTCCGCTGCAAATTTGGCAGTACCGCCAAGGTAAAATGCAAGATGTTAGCAAACAGTATCCGGTGGAAGTATACACAAATTCTGCTGAGCTTTGGCTGGAATCTAACAAGCGTCTGAGTGAAAATGGGGAGGTGAAAGGGGTGTTGGCGGCATTCATGGCGAACAAGTATGTCATGGGTCAGGAGGCGGAAGGTTGGCAGTTGTTGGAGAGGGTTTATCAAGGGCGCGATCGAACTCAATTCTTTGGAAAGTTGCGGGAGTTTTTGGTGATCACTGGTTATGCTAGTAAGTAGATTAGGAGGTTTTTAACCGCCGATGAACGCGGATAAACGCTGATAATATCTGTAGGGGCGGGTTTTACGAATAATATCTAATTCCTACTAACAATATTACTAAACCCGCCCCCATACAACAGATAACCCACGTCAACTATTCATCGAATTTCTCGTCACATATTAATTTGTTTAAATAAAGTAAATCACTAACAACTTGTGAAGAAATACCAAAAATAGTTGCTTTTTGAAGCGCCCAGCTAAAATAAATATAAAATCTCATAAATTTAATCACTGAAAATGGTATATCCATCTGCACCTTGGAATCTGCAAGGTTATGCTGTTGAGACTTTACAATTGGTAGATGTGGCACGAGTGCGCCCCTTGGTTCCCTCTGAGTTAGAAATAGTCTCTTTATTGCCAGGAAAAACCCTAGGTGGCATTTATATATCCTCCTACGGGTTGGGTTCGGTGATGGAATACAATGAGTTAATTGTCGTTAGCGCGATCGCCAATTATGCAGGAAAATGGGGCGCTTGGATTTCCCATATTTACGTAGACAATCCTAACTCGGTAGCGGGGGGGCGCGAAATTTGGGGGCTTCCTAAAGAATTAGCTCAATTTAGTTGGGAAGGCAGCGATTCGGTAAAGGCAGCACCGCTAGGCTACCGCGTCACAGTTAGCCAAGAAAACCGTCAACTGTGCAGCCTCAATTACAGCCAGCAAACGTTAGCCTTACCCCTGCCTTTTAGCGGAAATGTTTTCAGCGCTGACCGCAGCAATTTGTTGTTGTTTAAAGGAGGATTGCAGTCTCGCATCGGTTTGATTAAAGGCGAATTAGAAGTGGCAGAAGAAAGTCCTTTTGCCAGTTTAAACTTAGGCCAGCCCTTGCTAACTTTTGGCTCCGAAGATATGCGTTTAACAGTCGCTGCGCCGGAAGTTGTGGGGAACAAATCCCTTGAATTCAATTATTAGCTGTAAAGTGCGGGTATTCGCCGTAAACCTAAAAAAACCGAACAGCCAGAAACCCGGTTTCTTGAAGAAGCCGGGTTTCTGGCGCGGGGTATTAGTTTGATCTACTTACTAATCTTTTTGAGAACTTACGCATCAAAAGGCTAAAAACCCGGTTTCTTCTTAGATGCCTCGTTGCGGCACGCCATATTCCCCTACAAACCGGTTTTTTTTTCGTAAGCCCTATTTTTAAATGCCAGCCCCCGGAGCGGCTTCAGCACCCATTTCTAAGATTGTACCGCGAAGGAAATCAATTTGCTGCTGGAAATCCATCCCCTCAATCTTTCCTAATAAAGCTTTTCCTGCTTCGGGAAGTTGATAGTCTGGAGGCACAGGAATAATAGTTCCTTCGTCCATTCCTACTGCTAGGAAATACCAAAAAGCCAGCTTGGTTTCAGGACTCATTGAGCCGTACATCCGGCTGATTTCGGTATTGGCTTTTGAGGCAATGTCCCGCATTACTTGTAGTTGTTCTTGGTGGGGCAGAGGCTTGACTTGCTCGAACAAACCCTGAGCGATTTCGGAACCGGAAGCACCGGGAGCCGCTGGGGTTATTGACTTGCCCATTTCGGTGTAAACAAACCACAGCAAACCTAATTGGTCGTCTACACTCAACTGCTTAATATCTGCTTTTCCTTGGTCGTAAGCACTGGTAGTAAAGGTCATTCAAGCCTCCAAAATAATATGTATTGCTCAGTTTTCTTATTTGTGAGAAAACTTTTGTTTGCTACTTAAGTTAAAGTACCTAATAAATAGTGATGCTAGAATCTTGCTTAAGACAGAGATGATCCCGGACATAAGTTCGGGGAGTAAATTCACCAAAATCGGGAAAATTTGCAACCAAAGGATGAGGCAAATTTGACAAGATTGTTGTTAGCGGAGCTCATGATTAGCATTGTTTAGCCGATCGACGATCGCCTATAATCGCAACAGACCTGTATTGAGGTGGCTGTTATGTCGATCGCAACTGCTAAACGTTTCACCATAGCGGAATATCATCGCCTCACAGAACTGGGGTTCTTTGGTGAGGACGATCGAGTTGAGCTAATCAAGGGAGAACTTGTGAAAATGGCAGCTAAAGGTACCGCTCATTCTGTTTGCGAGACACGCTTGGAACGCGAGTTATTTAAGCTGCTGGGAGAACGGGCGACACTGCGAGGCCAACAACCGATTATTTTGCCGGATGACAGCGAACCAGAACCCGATCGCGCGATCGTACAAAATCGCCCTGACGACTATCTATCCTCTCACCCCTGTCCAGGGGATATACTGTTGCTGATTGAGATTGCAGATTCTTCTTTGAGTTACGACAAACAGGTTAAGCTCCCCCTTTATGCTGAAGCCGGAATCTCGAACTATTGGATATTTAATTTATCACAAACTTGCTTGGAATGTTACAGCGAGCCGTATCAGAATGCCCCTGGCCAATTTGGTTATCGCAGGACGCTGATTTTTCTGCCCAACGAGTCTGTTAATCTGCCTTATTTTCACGACTTGGCGCTCGATTTATCGAGAGTGTTTCCGCCAACTATAGCATCCTGAAGGACTGTGATATTATTCCAAAGAAAATAGGCTGGCAAACAGCCAGCCTAGAATCAGGAGAACTTTATTTCAAACTCGTTGAAAATCTAGCTAAACAAACCCGAAATACCACCGACTGCTATTGCTCCAGCCAAAGCCGAAACAACCACAGAAGTCAGAGCCGTACCGAACAGCCACCAAGCAGCAGTTGCTGCGGCTTCGCGCGCATCTTCTGCTTGCTGCTTGGCCTTGTTTTTGAGCTGTTTGATGCGTTTTTTGGCTTCAGATTGCAGGCGTTCCGAGCGCAATAAAACGCTGTCCCGGGCTCCTTCCATTTGGTCAACAATTCGGTGCGCGTCAGTCTCGGAAATATCGGAACGAGAACTCAGCAGGGCAACTAAAGTACCGCGATCGAACTCACCTAAACGCTCTTTAATCGCGTCAAATCCGGCCTGCGGGTCGTCAAACACTTTGCGTAAGTCCCGCTTGATGCCTTCGTAGTTGAGTTCAGGTCGATCGAGCGAATTGAGGTAATCGCGGATTTTTCCGAAAATACCGTCCATTGCTGACTGAAACTTTTCCTGAACCATTTGAACTTGTTCGACAATTTGGTTGCGGACAGATTCAATTTGGTCGGCAATTCTGTTAGCTTCCTCTTCCGAGATGTCTTCCCGCTGCGACAGCAATGCTACCAGAGTCGATCGATCAAAGTGCTTCAGGCGATCGCCCAAACTTTGCATCCCCATTCCCGGCTCGCTAAACAGCAACTGCAAATCGCGTTTGATGCTTTCAGGATTGAGTTCTTCCTTGTCCGTATTCCGCAAGTAATTTTCCAAACTGCCTTGGAAATCCCGGACTGTTTTTTGAGCGCGAGATGCCAAGCGGCGGGGCGATTTCACGATGCTGCGAATCGAATCTTGCACGCGATCGATCGTCCGATTGATCTGTTCTTCGCTCAAATCTTCGCGCTGCGACAGCAACTTGACTAAAGTTTCGCGATCGACCTGAGAAAGTCTGTCCCGAAGTGCCAAAGCACCCTCTTTCGGATTTTCAAACAATTTAGTCAAATCCCGATTGATGCCTTCTGGATCGAGTTCTTCCAGGTTGGTATTCCGCAGATATTCGCCAATTTTTGCAGTAACTTCCTCGTACTGCTCCTTAGCTTTATCTGCAACTATTTGCGGCGCGTGGATAATGTTATCGCGCACAGATTCGATCCGGTCGATCGCCTGATTTATCTGTTCTTCGCTGAGGTCTTGGCGCTGTGACAGCAACTGCACCAGCGTATCGCGGTCGAATTGAGACAAGCGTTCTCTCAGCGCTTTAAATCCGGCTTCCGGGTCGTTTAACAGCGTTTGAAACTCGCGCTCGATCGCTTCAGGATTGAGTTCTTCCTTATTAGTATTGCGGAGATAGTCTTCTACCTTGTGCCGCAATTCTTGGGCTTTCGATTGCGCTTGCTCTTGCAATTCTTGAGCTCTAGAAATAACGCGATCGCGGGAACTTTCGAGCCGCCCGATTAACTGATCGGCTTCCTCTGGACTGAAATCTTCCCGCTGACCCAGCAACTGCACCAAAGTATCGCGGTTAAAGTGCGACAGGCGATCGCGCAAAGCCTCAAAACCCGCATCCCGGTCTTCCAAAAGCGCTTGGAAATCCCGTTCAATACCTTCCGGATTCAGCTCATCTTTGCCAGTCGATCGCAAATAATTTTCAATCCGGCTGCGTAAATCTTGAGACTGTTCTTCACCAGCAGCATCTCGCACGATTTCCAACACTTCTTGGCGGACACCTTCAAGCTGTTCGGCAATTTCCGTCACCTGTTCAGGAGCAAACCCCTCGCGGCGGCCCAGAATCCCTACAAAATAATCGGGATTAAACTGCTCTAACTGGCGCAAAACTGCTCCCGGAGAAGCTTCCGGGTCGTAAATCACATCCCTAAATTCCTGCTTGATTGTCTCGCGGTTGAGATGCCAAGGTTGGGTATTCAGCAAGTAGTTTTCCACATCAGCCTTACCTGTATTGAAAGGCAGCGCAGGCACTTTGTCGCCCACCTTAGAAGCCAAAGATTTAGCTTGTTCCGTCCCTTTGGCTGTCAGTTGCTGCAACTGACCAGTGATCTTTTCAACATCCAAATCAGACAAATCCGTTCGCGACAAAACAGTGCCCACAAGAGCTTCGACACCCAACTGCATCGCTCGCTTCATGCCGCTGCTGGATTCCGATTTGTTTTCCCGACTTTCCAGAATTTGAGACAACTTGGCGTTGAGTTCGTCAGACTTCAGCAAATCAGGAGCCGCAAACTTGAGAAAATCAACCAACTCTAAATTCGGGTCTTTCTGCTCTTGCTGCTTGCCGAAAGTTTGCTTCCAAACGCCTTCGAGTTGGTCAGCAACTTGAGTTATTTCCTCTTGAGAAAAGTCTGTGCGACTCTTAACTAAATCCACAAAAGTTTGGCGGTTAACATTCTTCAGAACGTCGCTTCCGGCAAGAGATTTGATATCTGCATCGCCCAGCAACTTTTCAAATTGACCGCGAATTTCCTTAACATCTAGTTTCGGTAACTGCAAAGAACCCACATAATCTTGCAGTGTTTCGCGAATGCTATCCGGGTCTACCGCCGAACTCAATTCGCGGCGGACAGCGGCAACAGATGCCTCTACAGTGTTGACCATTTGGTCGCTGGCCATCTTGCCGCCGATCGCAGCACCGGCAGTACCCATGAGGCCTTGAACGCCTGAAAAAGCAGTTTTTATCAAGGAACCGATCATAGAACCGACGGCGCTAGAACCGAGCCACACCAGGGTTAAAAAGTACGCAGCCCAGATTACGACACCAATAATTGCCGCTCCGTCTACCGAGGCAATTGAAGTTAGTTTGACGGCCAGAAAACAAGCCAAAAATAAAGCCAGGTTAACGGTGACTAAAATCCAACCCCCGACTAAACCTTCGATTTTGCGAACTTTACGGCCTATACTTTCGGACTCATCATCATCATCGTCATCGTCGGGTAAAGCCTCGTCCCAATTTGATATTTTGGCGGCGATCGAGAAATTTGTTAACAGGAATTGGAAGCCGAAAGCCATGATGACTCCGGCAATTAATGCCACGAAAAACTGCGGGCTTAAAAACATCAGCCCTCCGATATCGGGGTGGTCAAATGGCACATCTATTTCTACTGGCATTTGTACTGGCATTTGTACAGGCATTTCTACTGGCATTTGGCCCCTATCGAGTTTTGGAGTGTACAGCGACATTAATAACTCGCTTTGAAACATAATTTACCTCCTTAATTTTTATGCCTAACTCGGCATAGAGAAAATTTCCCCCAACTTTTTTCGAGGGGTGTTTGTAATCTTTAGATGAGGTTTTGTTTTGGTTCGGCTTTATCTTACGGAAGCCCTTCTTAGTGACATTGGGATGAGTGGTAACTCAGTTCTATAGTGATCTCATCCTTACTGCTTATTATGGCTCTGGAAGCTAAAAAATAAATCCGTCTAAAGTCAGAAATTACTTTTTAAGGGATTGGTAGCAGCAGAGAGCGCATAAAAGTGGCAAGTTTGAGGCGGGGGCAATCCCCACCAATTATCAATAGTAGTAAAGTGCGATGTGATGCACTCTACATATCGTAGAGTACGCTACCTGGTTGAGGATTTCGTTTGATTTTTAGGCTCAAAGCTATCTAGTAATTCCGAGGGAGGGATCTGCATAAGCAGTCGGTTGCGATCGAGGGTTTCTATATCTAATTGCAGGCAATTCAACAAACATGATATCGGGTGCGTCGCAGCCTAGGCTACGAATTTTTGCCGCAGCATTTACCCTCACAGTTGCGAATGCTGCGAATACAGCCGTACTCCTCAAAACGTTGACTGTGTTTGCGAACAGTAGGATAGGCCAGTAAATTGAAAGGAATTCCGGTTAGTTTGTAAAACAATCGACCAGCAGCATGAACAATATCCCAAATTTCGCTTAAATTAGGTTCTCGAACAAATTCTCCTATTTCATCTTTTAAAGCAAGCCACTGAGATTGCACAGTAGGAGAGTGACAATTATCAAATACTGCCATACCTTTTTCGTAGTTTTGCCAAATTTTATTCATATATTTAATCAAATCCGCCTCACGTCTGATAATATCAGAAGTTAATCTGAGATTACAATCATTCGGTATTTTAAGGAAATCAGCTATGCGACTCTCTCAAATGCTTTTTGTCACCCTGCGCGAAGACCCCGCAGAAGCAGAAATTCCCAGCCACAAACTATTACTCCGTGCCGGATATATTCGGCGCATCGGTAGCGGCCTTTACGCTTATCTCCCTTTGATGTGGCGAGTTCTCAAAAAAGTCTCTCAAATTGTGCGCGAAGAAATGGACGCTACCGGCGCTCAAGAATGTCTCCTCCCGCAATTGCAACCGGCCGATTTGTGGCGGGAATCCGGCCGCTGGGATACCTATACTCAAGCTGAAGGTATTATGTTTTCCATGACAGACAGGCAGCAGCGAGAATTGGGACTGGGCCCAACGCACGAAGAAGTGATTACTACAATTGCTAAAGATATGATTCGTTCCTATCGGCAATTGCCCGTACATCTCTATCAAATTCAAACTAAGTTTCGCGATGAAATTCGCCCGCGTTTTGGGTTGATGCGCGGTCGCGAATTCATTATGAAAGATGGCTATTCTTTCCACACTAACGAAGAAAGCCTGAAAAAAACTTATCAGGATATGGCTCAAGCTTATAGCAATATGCTGCGCCGATCGGGCTTGCAATTCCGAGCAGTCGATGCTGATTCTGGAGCAATTGGCGGCTCTGGTTCTCAAGAGTTTATGGTGCTTGCAGAAGCGGGAGAAGATGAAGTTCTTTATACTGAAGACGGTCAGTATGCAGCTAATGTGGAAAAGGCTGTCTCGATGCCTGCTGATGCCGAACCGTCGCCCTTTGCCACTTTTGAAAAGCGGGAAACGCCTGGAACTGAAACAATTGATAAACTTTGCAAGTTTTTGAAATGTTCTCCGACGCAAGTGGTCAAAAATGTGCTTTACCAAGCTGTTTACGACAATGGCATCACAGTCTTGGTATTGGTAAGCATTCGGGGCGACCAAGATGTGAATCAGGTAAAGTTGCTGAATGAGTTGACGAAGTTAGCGGGCAATTATCAAGCTAAAACTGTTTTATTTTTGACTGTTCCCGATGCGGAAGCTCAGCGGAAATGGGCGGCTAAATCTTTACCTCTCGGTTATATGGCTCCCGATGTTGCTGATGATTATATCGCTGGGAGCAAGGAGGTAAATTCTAAGTTTTTGCGTTTGGTCGATCGCACTGCAGTTGACCTGACAAACTTTGTCACCGGTTCAAACGAATCAGGATACCACGTTGTCGGAGCCAATTGGAACAAAGAATTTCCGCTACCAGCAACGGTTGTAAGTGTCAGAACAGCCAAAAAGGGCGATCGGGCAGTGCACAACCCCGAACAAACCTTGCAAAGCGCCAGAGGCATCGAAGTCGGCCACATCTTCCAATTAGGCACAAAATACTCCCAAGCAATGGGAGCTACCTACACCAGCGAACAAGGCGAAGAAATGCCCTTTATGATGGGCTGCTACGGCGTTGGCGTGTCGCGGCTAGCTCAATCGGCCGTAGAACAATCCTACGACAAAGACGGGATAATTTGGCCAGTGGCGATCGCCCCGTATCACGCCATCATTAGCATCCCCAATATTTCCGACGCCCAACAAGTAGAAGTCGCCGAAAAACTCTATGCAGAACTCAACCAATCTGGGATTGAAACCCTACTAGATGAGCGCGACGAACGAGCCGGAGTCAAATTCAAAGATGCTGATTTAATCGGCATTCCCTATCGAATTGTTCCGGGTCGTTCGCTGAAAGCAGGCAAAGTTGAAGTTGTGGAAAGAGCCACTCACAAATCCCATGAAATTCTCATTGAGGAAGTAAATTCTACTTTAAAACAGTGGATTGAAGCCGCCATCAACTAAGCCTTTTTAATTGGTAAACTGCGGTGTACATCGCCCTACATTAGCACCCTACTTATAGGGCAATGTGCGGTGTGCATCGCCTACATTAGGCTCCTTATTTCTTCTTCCCTCTTTTTATCCTGAGCGAAGCCGAAGGGCCTTCTTCCTTCCGCTGCGGACTTTAAAGACAAAATGTGAAAGTTCCTAAAACTTAAAACTCGATATAAATCTGAAGCTAAATCAGTTGATTCCATTCCATGCAGTGGCGCTCGCCCAAATGACCCTCGATCTGGAGCAGGCAAGTATTGACTTCAGCAATAGCCATAATCAAGATTTCAGCATCAGAATTGGCATTAACACCGGCCCAGTTGTCGCCGGAGTAATCGGTATTAAAAAATTTATTTACGATTTATGGGGAGACACCGTTAATACCGCTTCCCGCATGGAATCTCACGGCAACCCGGGGTGTATTCAAGTCACGTCTGCAATTTATGATATATTGCAGGACAAGTATGTATTTGAAAGTCGCGGCGCGATCGAAGTTAAAGGCAAAGGCGAGATGAACACTTATTTTCTTACAGGCATCAAGTTATAGCATCAGGAAGAATGAAGAAGGAAGAAGTAATATAAGAAGTCAGGTTTCAGAATTAAGAATATCCTAATCTTCGGCCGCGGTTGCTATAGTTACTTAAAAATCTAAATAACACTCAGTATGATTTCCCAAAAAAATCAGTTTTTGCGATTTCCTCAATCTAGAATTTGGCAATACTTAGCCAAAGTAGCTGCCATTGCTTTTGCTTACGCTTTGGGAGCAAAAATAGCAGTTTCAATCCCTGGCATAAATAAATTAGGTACGTGCGTCTGGCCACCCGCAGGGATTGCACAAGCTGCACTTTTATTGTTCGGGCGGCAGGTGTGGCCGGGAATAGCTTTAGGCGTATTTTTTTACGAAACTATTAATCTCAAATTCACCATAATAAGTGCAACAATTAGTGCTTTTTGCGGTTGTTTACAAGCTTTGTGTGCATTTACTTTGTTGCACAAACTCAAGTTTCGCCCGTCACTGGATCGGCTCATAGATGTAGTCAATTTAGTTTTGTGCGGTGCTGTAGTTGCCACTCAAATCAACTGTACTCTCGGCACACTGCGTCTCTGTGTAACTGGTTTAGTTGAGTGGAGCGAATATTGGCACGTTAGATGGAATTGGTATCTCGGAGATACATTAGGAGTTTTAATTTTTACTCCCCTGCTGTTGATTATATACAACCACAAACAAGCGCCCAGGTTTTCACAAAATACAGGTTTTCAAACAATTGTAAATCGAATCAGTGCGGCAATAGGCCTGGTGTTATTAGTAACAGTCAGTTGGCTAGTCTACAACTCAAAAAGTGAAAGTAATCTCTCCGGTTATCCCCTCGAATACTTGCCATTTCCCTTAGTAATTTGGGCAACCATTCAATTCGGTCACGTAGGGGCGGTTTTAGCATCTTTCATTGTATCCAGTATCGCAATTTGGGGCGGTTCTCAGGGAGGTGGTCCATTTATTGGCAAAGCGGAAAATATCAATCAGGCAATCTTATTTTTGCAGGCTTTTATGAGCGTAATTGTAGTTACATCGCTGCTGTTGGCCGCCACTGTAACCGAACGCGCCTCAGCAGAGGATTCACTGCGGCAAAGCGAAATTAAGTATCGGGAATTAGTGGAAAATGCTAACAGCATTATTTTAAAACTAGATACGGAAGGAAATATTACTTTTTTTAACGAATTTGCACAGAAGTTTTTTGGTTACGATGAAAAAGAGATTATTGGCAAAAACGCCGTGGGAACAATCATTCCCCAGAGAGATACCACAGGAAATGACTGGGCAGCAAAGTTGAGAGATATTTTGGAAAACCCAGAACAATACACGCGAACTGAAAATGAAAATATCCAGCGTAACGGCGATCGGGTTTGGGTATCGTGGGCAAATAAACCTCTGTTTGACGCAGCAGGAAACTTCGTGGGAATGCTGGCAATCGGTACGGATATCACAGACCGCAGGCGGGCTGAAATGGCTCTTTACAAGCTGAATGAAGAGTTAGAATTTAGAGTGGAAGAACGAACTAATGCTCTGAATAATACTTTAAATGCGCTGCAAGTTCAACAGGAACAATCAGAACGCTTGTTGTTGAATATTTTGCCTGAAGAAATAGCAAATCGGTTGAAGCGGGGAGACAGTACGATCGCAGATACTTTTGCTGACGTTACTGTCTTGTTTGCGGACATAGTAGGCTTTACTCAATTGAGCTCGCGAGTTTCTCCAACGCAATTAGTAGCCTTTCTGAATGACATTTTTTCCACATTTGACAACCTAGCCGAAAGGCACGGTTTGGAAAAAATTAAGACGATTGGCGACGCTTACATGGTAGTAGGAGGGCTGCCAATTCCTCGCCCGGATCACGCAGAAGCGATCGCAGAAATGGCCCTCGATATGCAGCAGGCAATTACTGACTTCAGCAATATCCACAATCAAGATTTCAGCATCAGAATCGGCATCAACACTGGCCCGGTTGTTGCCGGAGTCATTGGAATTAAAAAATTTATTTACGATTTGTGGGGAGATACCGTTAACACCGCTTCCCGCATGGAATCTCACGGGAAGCCAGGGAGTATTCAGGTAACAGAAACAACTTATCAGCAGTTGCGGGAAAAGTATTTCTTTGAAAACCGCGGCGCCATCGAAGTTAAAGGCAAAGGCCTGATGACTACTTATTTACTGAAATGCCGCAAATTGCTCTAGTAAAGGTTTTTCTCTAAAAGTAAGGGCGATCGCACTCTCAAGTGTGCGATCGCCCTCATTTTACATTAGCCAAGTTTTTTAAAGCTTGTACAGGTTAATTCCAGCTTCCTTCGCCATTATTTCTAAACCCTTGTGTTGCAAGGTTTTAATCGCCTTCGTAGAAAGGTGCAATTTTACCCAGCGCTTCTCCTGCGGCCACCAAACCCGCTTCCACTGCAAATTTGCATCTTGCAATTTGTGAGTGCGGTGGTGCGAGTGAGAAACTGCAAAACCGTTATTCGCCTTCTTCCCCGTTAGCTGACATTTGCGTGACATACTTCCCTCCAGATTACCGTTTTTTGCGTGCAGCCTTTTATTATATAGCAACAGCGCAGAACCCCCCTAGCCCCCCCCTTGTTAAGGGGGGGACAAAAAACACCCGATCGCCCGCTCAGCAATAGAAATAAACTCTTGCTCCCCCCCTTAGCAATAGAAATAAACTCTTGCTCCCCCCCTTAGCAAGGGGGGGTTGGGGGGGGAATTACATCGCACGTTCAGTCAATTTTGTCAAGACTTGATTCGATCGCTCGACAAAATCCTTCATCCCTTCAGCATCGAAACCCTTCTGGGCCATCAAAGCCAAGTCGTAAACGTGGTGACAAATCATACTCGCCAACTCAGCCGACGGAGACTCGCCGCCGCCTTGAATAATCGAACCCTGACTCAAACTAGCCAGATTTTGAATCAGCGGGTGAGACGTATTCACCAGCAAAACGTGTTCTTCGGGGAATTCGGCCGCTTGCTGCTGCAAAAGCGCCGTCATGTCCCGCATCCGGCGCAAAGCTTCCGGCAAAAGTACGATCGCAGGTGGCGTCGCCTCCGCAGAGTCAGACTTCAAAGCTTCTGTGCGAATGTTCACTTTCGGCTTATTGAGAGCTTTTTGGAACATTTCTTTAACTTGTTCGCTGCGAGTTTTATTCGTCGCCGGATCGACAATTTCCGCTTCTTTCTCTTTGTCAATTAGCGTTTCATCGATGTCGGAATCAACCCGCGAGAATTTGACATCTGAGTGTTCTCGTTCCAAGAAACTGATAAAGTGCGTGTCGATGAAAGAATCCATAAACAGCACTTCTAAACCTTGGCTTTTGTGCATTGCCACATAAGTTGCTTGAGACGCAGGTTCCGTACAATAAAACACACGATTCTCGTGACGTTTTTGATTGCGTTCCAAATACTCTTTCAGCGTCGTGTAAGGCTGTGTTGAACCCGAATTTTCCGACTTCGGAGTTACATCTTGCCACAAATCTCCTTCCTCAGTTTGCACCTGAACTTCAGGCGTTACAGTTTCTGGCTTTTCTGCTGTTGGTTCGTAGGTGCTGCGGTAGATTAAAATATCTTCGACTTGCTTTTTGAACTTGTCATCGTTGAGAGTTCCAAACTTGACAAAAGTGCCGATATCTTGCCAGCAGCGGATGTATTCGTTGCGGTCGTCGCGGTAGAGTTCTTTCAGGCGATCGCCCACTTTTTTCGCAATATAATCAGCAATTCTCCTGACTGTGCGATTGCTTTGCAAAGAACTGCGAGAAACGTTCAGCGGAATATCGGTACTGTCAATAACTCCCCGCAGCGGCATCAAGAATTTCGGGATAATTTCTTCGCAGTGGTCGCTGACAAAAACCTGATTGCAGAATAGCTTAATATTGCCTTGGGTAACATCGACATCCGGCCGCAGTTTCGGAAAGAAAAGAATTCCGTTGACAATGAAAGGATAATCTGTATTCAGGTGTACCCACAACAGCGGCTCGTCTTGGAACGGGTAAAGGTAGCGGTAGAGTTCCAAGTAATCTTCTTTTTGCAAATTGCTGGCTGAGTCCCGCCAAATTGCTTTGTGCTTGTTGAGTTCCTCTCCCTCAAATTTGATGGGAACTGGCATGAAATCGCAGTAAGTTTTGATTAACTGCTTAATGCGAGTCGGTTCTAAATATTCTTCTTCTTCGTCTTGGAGGGTAAGAGTAATAGTAGTGCCGCGTTCCGTGCGGGAAGATTCTGATAGTTCAAAAGCGGGAGAACCGTCGCAAGACCAGTGTACGGCTTGGGAGCCTTCCTGGTAAGAAAGAGTATCAATGTCTACTTTCTTCGCCACCATGAAAGAAGAGTAGAAACCCAGACCGAAGTGACCGATAATTGCGTCCTCGCCGCTGCCTTGGTATTTTTCAATAAATTCTTCTGCGCTGGAGAAAGCGACTTGGTTGATGTATTTTTTTACCTCATCGGCAGTCATGCCGATGCCGTTATCGGAAATTGAGAGGGTTTTGTTATCTTTGTCGATCGCTATGTTGATTTGCGGTTCGCCCATGTCGCCGCCGTATTCGCCGGAACGGGAAACCATTTTGAGTTTGGCAATGGCATCGACGCCGTTAGAAATTAGTTCCCGCAAGAAGACTTCGTGGTCAGTGTATAGCGACTTCTTGATAATCGGGAAAATATTTTCGGTATGGATTGAGATTGTTCCCTGTTCTAAAACTGTCATAATTTTTCTCTCTGATGACTGCTAATTGCTTAGAAATAGCTATTTAATGATTTTCGGCGATCGTGCTCTCTTGTGCAAAAGGGATTACCACAAAAAGATGATTCGGTTTTCCCCACATCTTGCACAATTCTCAATTAGCCTTTCACGGGCGGGTTCTCCTGTCCAACCCCTACTCCCCACAAGATATTTCAATTTTTGTGGAACAGGCCGAAAAGCCTGTTAAGCGAACATGGTGCAAGATGTCAGTTGCCCTCACATAGTAGCTCACAAAGGCAACTGCAGGAGAAAGGTGCTGCCGGAACCCAATTCGCTGCGGGCGCTGAGGCTGCCGCGGTGGGCGCGGGCTATGGTTTGGGCGATCGCCAATCCCAGTCCCGAACCGCCCGTATGGCGCGATCGATCGCTGTTGACTCGGTAGAATCGATCGAATATTCGCTCTAAATCTGCCGCCGCCATCCCAATACCGGTATCTTGAACCTGAACGATCGCCTCTTGGTGGCTGCAATCTAAAATAACTGTTACTTTCCCGCCCGCCGGAGTGTATTGAATGGCATTAACAATTAAATTAGCAACTAAGCGATAAAGTTGGTCGGAATTGCCGACAACATTTAATTGCTGCTGGACTCGCACTTCGGATGTTAACGCTACCTTAGAAGCGATCGCCATTGCGGCCAATTCCTCGACTAAATCGCTCACCAAGTCATTCAAACAACACAATTGAGGGCGATCGCGTATCGCCTGATTATCCATGCGAGCCAGCAGCAGCAAATCAGCAACTAACTGAGTCAACCGTCGGTTTTGGCGATCGATCGTCCGCAAAATTTCCCGCGCTTCTTTTTCATCTAATTGAGGCGTCAACAGCGCCGATTCTACAGTCGCCTGCGAAGCCGCTAAAGGCGTCCGCAATTCGTGGGCTGCATCCGCTGTAAACTGTTGAATTTGTCGGTAGGAAGAGTAAATCGGTTTCATGGCCAATCCTGCCAACAACCAACTAGCAAAGCCTATCAAAATCAATGCTGTAGGCAATCCTAATTTCAAAATCCATTTCACTGTACTGAGATAATCATTGAAGTCTTGCAGGCTCCTGCCAACTTGAAAATATCCCCAATCTTGCTGTGTTTGGGTGTGTAGCGCTACAGAAATTTGGTGGTAAACATTGCCTTTGGTGTCAGTTATTGTTTGCCAGTATTGGGAGTTAAATTCTGGTGGTAATTCTTCGGGATAAGCGCCTGCTGTAGCAATTAATTTCCCGGAATAATCAAATAAACGAATATAGTAATAGCCTTGGTTGATAGCGCTTAAAATATGGCGGCTTGGCAACTGTTCTTTAATGCCTTTAACTCCCATTAGGCGGAGGTTGGGCAAAAGCTCGTTTACTATAGGCTCCAAGCGTCCGGGCTGCTGCAATTTGAGTTCTAGGCTGTCGTGTAGCGTCCCCGCTACCGATTCTAATTCTCGGTCTATGGCTACCCAGTGAGCGTGGGCGATCGCCTTGTATACGCCAAATCCCAACAAGCTTAAAATCAAACCCATTACAGCCGCATAGGAAATGGCTAATTGCCAGCGAGTTCGATTAAATAGTTTATTTTGATTCATTTTTCTAACTTAAGCTGCCAGTCAAACAGTCCGCCAGGGAATGAATTCCCTGGCTAATAGTTCAAGTCCTCTAAAGAGGACTAAAGAACTCATTAGTCCTCTTTAGAGGACTTTAGCTTTGAGGCCGGGAATTCATTCCCTGCCGGAGCTACCGCCCTACTTTAATTTCTCATGCGGTATCCGACGCCGTGAACGGTTTCTATTAAATTAGCGCCGCCAACCGACTCAAGTTTGCGCCGCAGCAAGCGCACTTGAGCTGCTACCACATTGCTAAAGGTATCTGCACTCGCCTCCCATAGCTGATTCCGAATTTGGTCAGTAGTGACAATTTGGTTCGGATGTTTCATGAAGTATTCTAGCAGTTGAAATTCTTTGTTTGTCAGAAAAATCTTCTGATTTTTGCCACTGTTTTCGAGCAAAAAAACTGTTCGAGTTCCGCAGTCCAAAACCAGATTTCCTACCTGTAGCTGTTGCGGTTGAATTTGGGGCGATCGCCTTTGCAAAGCCCGCAATCTTGCTAACAGTTCCGCCATCCCGAACGGTTTAACTAAATAATCGTCAGCCCCGGCATCTAGTCCCGCCACTTTATCTTCCATTCGGTCTTTTGCTGTCAGCATCAAAACTGGCATTGCGCTATTTTTAGCACGCAATCTCCGCAGCAGTTCCAATCCTGACAATCCTGGTAACAACCAGTCAAAAATAGCCAGGTTATATTGCGTCCACTGACTGTCTAAATATTCCCAAGCTTCACTGCCATCTAGGGCCCAATCAACTATATATTTTTCCTGCTTTAAAGTGCGATCGATCGCTTTCCCTAAATCTGGCTCATCTTCAACTAGCAAAACTCTCATAACTCTAATTTATAGCGGTAAATCCTTATACATAGTTAGCGATCGGCAGCATTTACCCCAATCTTTAAGCTCACATACTGAGATGAAATCAGCATGAAATTTTCGGAATTCCCAGAAAAAGATAACTGTTGACAATAATTGACAACAAGCTGGTAATGTCTTATAATCTACCACGAGTAAATTTTTGAGAAAAATTTTCAATAAGTTATGACAGATTTATCCGATCGCCCCGCCATTAAAAAAGCTGGGCGCTGGAGTCGCCGCCAACTGCTACAGCTAGGAATAGCTGGGGCTGGGGTAGCGGGCGGCGCGATCGCATTGCAAAATTTCACCCAAAAACGACCGGCAGCCGCGAGAATACCGCCAATCCCGGCAGATGCACTCACCGTCAGCAATATCAACCCGATGCAAATTGCGCGGGATTTTGATTACGGCACGGTGACGCGCGAAAACGGGCGCACGGTTCGGGAATTTCGCCTGGAAGCTAATACTTCGATCGTCCAACTTAATAGCGCCGTCACTTTCAACACCTGGAACGTCAACAATCGCGTGCCGGGGCCGACATTGAGGGCAACTGAGGGCGATCGTATCCGCGTCATCTTTTCTAACAAAGGTGGACATTCTCACTCGCTGCACTTTCACGGCATTCACCCCACAGAAATGGATGGCGTTAAACCTGTGAGAAACGGTTCGGTATTTATTTATGAATTCGATGCCAATCCTTACGGAGTGCATTTATATCACTGTCATATTTCTCCCGTAACACGCCACATCGGTAAAGGACTATATGGAATGTTCATTATCGATCCGCCAACACCCCGTCCTCCCGCCGATGAAATCTTGTTAATCATGGGAGGATATGATGTAAACGAGGACGAAAAAAACGAACTATACGCTTTTAACGGGTTGCCAAATTATTATATGAATAACCCGATCCCTATTTACAAAAATCAGCTAATTAGGCTCTACGTACTCAACCTGATTGAGTACGAAGCAGCAGTAACATTCCACTTGCACGCAAACTTTTTTGACGTATATCGCACGGGAATGACCTTAACTCCTAGTGAAAGAACTGATGTCATCACAATGGGAGTAGCTGAAAGACATATATTAGAATTCACCTACGGCTACCCTGGAAAATATATGTTTCATCCTCATCAAGATGCGATCGCCGAAGCAGGCTGCATGGGGGTATTTGAAGTCATCGCTTAAACCACATCCTGCTACCAGGGTGCGCCGATTCAAATAAAGTATGAAATTATTTGACAAGCTCGATCGCAAATAGGTAGAATGAATAGCTCACAAATTGAGAATTATTCTTAATAACTTGTGAGTCCAAATGCACATAACGTAAAAATTAGCAACTGCCATGTTACCATCCTTTCGCTTATTACCGACCGCCACCGCTACAGCCATCCTCGTTGCTCTGGCTGGTTGCGTTTCGCCCACAGCCAGCAACACCGACAGCACACCCTCACCCGCTGCTACAGCCAGTCCCGCATCCACAAGCGGTCACAGCGGGAATCACGGCGGCAAGGGCGGCATCAACATCAATACTGCCATTCTTTCAGAGTTAGATAAACTCGAAGCCAAGTTAGGAGTGCCGGCACTTTCTAACAAAATTCAAGCCAGCCGCCCTTACGGGAAAGTCGAAGAATTGGTTTCAAAAAATGTCATTACTCAAGCCCAATTCGACCAAATCAAAGACTTGGTAACTATTGAAAATGTGGTGCTGACAGGCGAACCCAAAGATGTAGATTACATGACTAAACTTGGCTTGATGAAAGGGCATCTTTTCGTAGCCCAAGAACTCTTGGATCAAGGCAAACCCGACCAGGCAGAACCGCACATCGGGCATCCAGTCGAAGAAATTTATGCCGATGTGGAAGATCAGTTAAACGAGCGTAAAATTCCTGAATTTAAGGCTACTTTAATTAAATTGCAGGATTTAGTTAAAGCGGGTGCAAAAGATCCGGCTCAAGTGAATGCAGAATTTGACACATCTATGAAAGCAGTTGATGGAGCAATTGCCGCTCTTCCCGAAGCGCAGCGCAAAGATCCGAAATTCGTGCTGCAAGTGATTAACGGCTTGCTGGATACAGCTAATTCCGAATACGGAGCGGCAGTTGCTAACGGCAAAATTTCCGCAATTATTGAATATCAAGATTCGCGGGGTTTTGTCATGTACGCGGAAATGCTATACAAAGATATCGCCGAACAAGTGGCTAAAACCAGCCCTGAAATTGACAAAGCAATTGTTGCCAACATGGCTGAACTGAAGACAAATTGGCCAACGGCGATCGCACCCCCCGCCCCTGTAAAAACAACCGAACAAGTCAACCAGCTAGTTAAAACGATCGAAAGCGACAGCCAAAAAGTTCTCAAACCAGCATCCTAAAAACACCACTCTCATCAAGAGCGGTAATTGGTAAATAATCTGCCAATTACCTCGCTCATTAAGCACTCTCATTCCCACCATAAAAAAATGAATTTTGGCGAAGCATTGCCCACATTTGTAATTACTCTCCGCGAAGGAGTCGAAGCCGCTTTAGTTGTCGGCATAGTTCTAGCTTGCCTCAAAAAATCAGGACAAAGTTATTTAAGTCCTTGGGTTTTCGGTGGTGTTGGCGTTGGACTTATCGCCAGCGCTTTGATAGGTGTACTTTTCGGCTGGACGATTCAAATTTTGTCCGCATCCAATCAGCCTTTTGCACCGATTATGGAATTGCTGCTAGAAGCAATCTTTGGGCTGATAGCGATCGCAATGCTGAGCTGGATGCTGATTTGGATGACCAAGCAAGCGCGATTTATGAAAGCCGAAGTTGAAGGCGCTGTAAGTGCTGCTTTAACGCAAAACTCTCATGCCGGTTGGGGCGTATTTAGTTTAGTTTTTATTGCTGTTTTGCGCGAAGGGTTTGAAACTGTTTTGTTTGTCGTCGCCAAGTTTCAACAAGGCATTATTCCAGCCCTCGGCGCTTTGGGCGGGATTCTCTCAGCCACCGGACTTGGTGTCCTGCTGTTTAAATGGGGAGTCAAAATTAATATCCGCCTGTTTTTCAAATATATGGGCATTTTATTGCTCTTCATTGTAGCAGGCTTAGTGGTATCTACTTTGGGACTTTTTGACAGCGCGATGAATACTTTATCGCAAACAAATCGCGAATCAGCAGCACTGTGTTTCTATTACGAAAGATTTACTAAAATCCACTCTTGCATTCTCGGGCCGATGGTCTGGAATACGTCGCAACTGCTTCCCGAAGACAAGTTTCCAGGTTTGTTGTTGAGTGCGCTGTTTGGCTACACGGATAAGCTCTATGTCGTGCAGGCGATCGCCTATTTGATGTTTTTAGGTACTGTCGGTGGCATCTACTTCCAAAGTCTGGCAGGTAGAGTTTTCTTCCCATTCAAAAAAACTCAGGCAACGAAATAGGAAATAAAGTGCGATCGAAATACGATCGGCTTTGTAGTCGAAATGCAGGAGGCAGTTGTTTGTTGCTAATAACTAATGCGCCCCTAAGTTAGAGCGCATTAGGAAATCAGCTATCTATTGATTGAATGTAAAACGACCGTCAACTTTTTCTCCGTTAATATCCGCAGTCACTTTCACGGGATAACTTCCTGCATCTTTGCCGGGAAATACCACAGCGTAATGTTTGCCCTCAGCATCATACTTGAGAGCTAGGGTTTGCTGCTTTCCATTCGCCAACTGCACTTGAGCTGTCACTTTAGCGTTAGGAACTGGTTCCTTTTTCTCCCCTTTTTGCACAAAAACATCTAAATGAGTTCCGGTAGCTTCTTTTTCCGGTACAAACTCTAAATAGTAAGCTCCAGACTTTACAACTTGCCCCCCTTTAGTTGCGGTTGCAGGAGCAGTGGCGGGAGTAGAAGACGCAGGTTGAGAGGCGACAGGAGGGGATGCTGGAGTGCTATTTGGATCGCTTCCTTGGTCGCCTTTACTGCAAGCTCCCAAAAACAGCAATCCGACACTACCTAGAATAACTAAGCTAGACTTGAGCGATTTCATTGGTTTGACTCCTTGCTGACGGACAATAATTAGAAAATATCACACATTAAGTACCTTACCGTCTTCAATAACTGGCTGAGGTTTTTGAGGTCGTAAAAATGTCCCAAATTGAGCATACAAAGCTGGCAAAACTAACAGAGTTAGTGCTGTAGAAGTAAATAAACCTCCTAAAACTACTACTGACAGCGGTTGGAGGATTTCCTTGCCCGCCCCGCCTTCAAATACTAAAGGTGCTAAACCCAAAGCTGAAGTTAAAGCGGTCATCAAGATGGCGTTGAGCCGTTCCATCGAACCTTTAATAATTGCTTCCTTAAAAGGCAGTCCTTCAGCAAATTTAGAGTTGTAGTTGTCTACTAAAAGCAAGCCGTTACGGGTAGCAACGCCGAATAATGTGACAAAGCCAACTAGGGAAGCTACAGAGATAATGCCGCCCGTCAAAGCTACCGCAATTACTCCTCCCACTAAGCCGATCGGCAAATTAATCATAATCATAGCAGTTGAAGGAATGGACTTGACGGACAAGTACATCAATACTGTAATTACCAAAAAGGCGATCGCACTAAATATCATAATATTTTGCGAAGCTCTTTGCTCAGCTTCAAATTGACCGCCGTACTGGATAAAATAGCCAAAAGGCAACTCTACCTCTCGTCTTACTTTAGCTTGAATTTCATTCACAACCGATCGCAAATCCCTACCTTTAGCATTAGCAGCCGCCACAATCAAGCGAGAAACATTCTCGCGGTTAATCGTATTTGGACCCGTACCGTATTTGACAGTCGCAACTTGGGCAAGGGGAATCTTGTTGCCGCTTGGAGTATCAACCAGCAAATTCTGAATAGTTTCTAAGTTATTTCTAGCTTCAGGCTGCAACCAAACAACTAAGTCAAAAGTTTGCTGCACCTCCAAAACTTGAGAAACAACCTTGCCGTTTAAAGCTGTTTCAATTATTTCTGAAAGTTCTCCAATCTTTAAACCGTATCTACCCGCAGCTTGGCGGTTAAACTTAATTTGAATTTGTTGAACAGGCACCTGCGGTTCTAGTTGCAAATCCACAATTCCTTCAACTGTTTTCATTTGCTCTTCAACTTGGGCACTGATGCTGCGAAGTTGATCCAAATCCGGGCCAAAGATTTTGACAGCAATCTGACTTCTGACACCAGATAAAACCTCATCCATCCGGTGAGAAATAAAACCGCCGATATTTGGTGCAACTCCCGGCAATTTACCAAACTCCTGCCGCAGCGCTTCCAAAGTTTTCGGCCTGTTTTTCATGCCCTCCTCGCTTAAACCAATATCAATGTGAGCCAAATTAACTCCCGCAGCATCAGCATCACCCGGAGCTCTGCCCGATCGCACTTGCACGTATTCAAACCTAGTATCATCCTTAAGTGCATCTTCAATAGCAAAAGCCGCGCTATCCGTTGTCTCCAAAGACACCCCCGGATAAAGCATAATAGTATTCACCAAAGTTTGCTCCTGAAACTCCGGCAAAAACACCCGTCCAAAGGATGGCAAAATAATTAATGCAGCCACCATACTAGCAGCAGCTAAAGCTAAAATAATCCCCGAATAGCGCATTGACAAATTTATCAAAAAATGATATACTTTCTTGCAAAATCTCGGCAGCCAAGGTTCCGCAGCACTCATGCGTTTGTTAGGCAACAAGATAGCGCAAAGGGCCGGAGATATTAACAGCGACTCCAGACTAGAAATCACCACAACTACCAGATAAGTAATTCCCATAGGCGTAAAAATTCGACCTTCTACACCGGGCAAAGTAAAAATTGGCGAAAACACCACAATGCCAATAACAGTCGCTCCAATTAACGAATCGCGCACCTCTTGACTGCCATCAAAAATCACATCCATCACCGGGCGCGGATGAAGCGAAGACGTATTTTCCCTCAAATTGCGGTAGGTATTTTCGGCATAGACGATCGCATCGTCGATCGCAGTGCCGATCGCCACCGACAAACCCCCCAAAGTCATCGTATTCAGCCCCAGCCCCAGCCAATTCATCGCCAGCAGCGCCAACAGCCAAGTCAGAAAGAAATCCAGCAAAACAACCGCCAGAGTGCGCCAATTCATCAAAAACGGGATCAGAATGATGGTAACAATGATGCTGCCTTCAACTAAAGCCGATCGCACATTCTCCACCGAAGAATTGATATATTCTTCCTGTCGAAAAGTCACAGTAACTTTGATATCTTTGGGCAGAGCTTGCTGCACCTCAGCCATTGCTGCCTCAACCGCTTTAGTTACCGTCGGAGTATCAGCAACTGGCTGTCTATTTACCATCACAATTACAGCTTTTTTGCCGTTAAAACTGCCGTCGCCCCGCTTGATTGCAGCACCAATCTTGACATCAGCCACATCACCAATTCTGACGGGCGTTCCGTGGCGAGAGTCGATCGCCGATTGTTGCAAATCTTCCACAGACTCAATCCGCCCCACCCCCCGGATTAAAGTTTCTCGATCCGGCGTAATTAAATACCCCCCCGGCGCGTTAACATTAGCAGCCGCAGCCGCTTCGGCAACTTGCTGCAACGACACATTAAAAGCTTTCAACTTGGCAGGTTCTACTAATACTTGATACTGCCTTTCTTCGCCGCCGTAAGCCACCACTTGAGCAACGCCAGTCACAGCTAGAAGGCGATTTGTGACTTGCCAATCAACCAGACGGCGCACTTCCATCAAAGGAGTAGTTTCCGAGGTAAAAGCATAGGTAATAACAGTACCCACAGGAGAAGTTGTCGGAGAAATTTGCGGTGTTTCTACTCCGGCGGGGAGTTTGCTTTGCGCTTGCTGCAACCTTTCTGTTATCAACTGGCGCGCTTGATAAATTTCAGTTCCCCAATCAAAGATTACCTTAACCGCAGAAAGACCCACAGCCGAAGACGATCGCACTGCTGTCACCCCAGGAGTTCCATTAATCGCACTTTCAATTGGCAGTGTTACTAAAGACTCAATTTCTTCCGGCGCGAGCCCCGGTGCTTCCGTCTGAATTTCGACTTGCGGGGGTGCAAAAGGAGGGAAGACATCAAGCGACATTTGGGGGATGATATACAATGTCCAAAGACTAACAATAATGGTAGCGATAACAACTAGCCAGCGGCGGTTTATTACCCATCTAAGAATAGTGCTGAACATTTTATTATCTTTGAGTTAATAGATACATACTTATGCAAACTCAATTGCTATATTCACGCAATTGTTTACTTCAAACTCTTGACTTCTGTCTCTTGAGTTTTAACGTGATGGTTGTCATTGTGTAACAGCAGTTCATTGTCTAACGCCGATGCAGAGCTGGAAAAACTATTGTTTCCGGCATTGTTTCCAGAATCCGCTGCTATTGCTGGCAATTTGCGTCGATTTCCCCACAACACGCCGGCTGTGAAAGTCAGAGATGCGATCGCAACTCCTCCCCCTATTCCCGCCCACCATAAAGACACGGGTAAATTATTAAAATTAATTTCTGTTACCTTTGGAGTTGCGTCTTTCTTTGCCTCGTCTTTTGAGGGCTTGCTGCCCCCCCGCAAAGATTGTGCGTAAAGTTGAGGTGCTCGCTGCGTTACTATCAAATCTCCCTCGAATAAACCCCTCTTAACTTCAACTAAATCTCCGGCAGTTTGACCGAGTTCAATTTCAACCGCTTGATAAGCATTGCCATTTTGGACGTAAACGGTTTTTTTACCGCTAACATCCACTACCGCCGCACTCGGAATTGCTAAAATATTTGTTGCAGTTTTGTCGGTTAAAATCTCCAACTCAGCAAACAGTCCTGGCTTTAATTCACCGTTAATATTATCTAGTTCTGCTTTCACCGGCACAACCCGCGTTTCTCCTTCCACGGATGACCCAATTAAGGCGATTTTTCCATTGAAAGTGCGATCGGGTAAATTAGCGACTTTTACCCTGACTTCCTGACCCTGTTTTACTTGATTCAGGTCTTTTTCGTAAATATTGGCTGTGGCAAAAACGCGGCTGTCATTTAACAGACTCATCAGCGGTTTTTCAGCGTTTACTGACTCTCCTGGGGTGATGAAGCGATCGGCTACCGTCCCCGAAATCGGAGCAACTACGGTAACGAGTCCTCGATCGTTGGCAACAGTTCCTAATTGTTGGAGCCGCGCTTGATAGGCTGCGTCAGCCAAGCGAATACGCGACTGAGCGACTTCGACGGCAGTTTGGCCGCGTTTGACTTGGTTCTCGGCTTCTAGGACTTCCCGGCGGCTCTGAGCTCTGGTAAGTTGAGCTTTTGCTTCTGCTACTCTGCCTTGAGATTCCCGCAATTCCCGCATTGGGAGGTCTACTTCGGCTTGTTTAATTTCGGTTTGGGCTTTGATAACTTCAGGACGGCTTTTTGCTTTAGCAACAGCGGCTTGTGCTTCGGCGAAGTGGGCTTGCGACTCCAGCATTGTGCGCCGCGCGATCGCCCCAGATGCCACTAATTCTTTGTCGCGATCGAACTGTTCTTTAGCCACTGTCAGTTCAGTTTCTGCCCGCACTATTTCCGCTTGCGCTATTTCAACTTGACGCTGATAATTTTCTTTAGCGGCTTGCACCACGGAACGCTTGTTTACTAATTCTTGTTCTTGTTGGTACTGCTTAGTTACCGCTGTCAATTGGGTTTGGGCTTGGGCGATTTCCGCTGCGGATATTTGAAGTTGGCGATCGTAATTTTCTCGTGCTAGTTTGAGATCGCCTTCCGCTTGCTGCAAATCTGCCTCAGCTTCGGCACGTTTCGAGAGAGATTCAACCCGCAACTGTCCTAATTCTGAACTCGATAACACCGCAACGGGTTGGCCTTTTGATACTTTGTCCCCAGGCTTAACCAGCAACTCTATTACTTTCCCAGCAACAGGAGCCGTAACTTCTACTTTTTCGTTGGGTAAAGTTTCAATTTGTCCTGTGGTTTTGATGCCGATATCTAGTCGCTGGCGAGCGGCAGGGGAAACTTTAATTCCTAATCGTTTTGCTGTTGCGGCATCGACAGAAATAGCAGTAGGAGTTTCAGTTGCTTCGTCGCTATGCTGAAATTCATCTCCGTGGCCAGCGTGGGCAAAAACAGCGGCAGGAGAACTTAGCAAAATTAGGCTGAGCAAACTTCCCGACAAGCTGCTAATAATTGCCGAACACTGAGCATATTTGTGGAATATCATCGTTGGCATTGTCCTTGAAATCAGGTTGAGTGCCACAGGTTTAGCAGTTGGTATTTTGCCAAGGTAAGTAAGTGATACCCCTTAAGTAAAGTTACTTATTAGCATTTTCCAAGAAGCGACCGCTAAGCAATGACCAAGAGCTAGAAATGCTCTACTCAACCTAGTATTTCACGGTCAAATGAAATTAGGATGAAATTAGAATAAAATTTTGAATTAGCAGCCCAGATGCCCACCAGATTCTAAAATACGAAGATAAGTTTCGCCTAATGACAAGCGATTTTGCTGTAGATTTTTTTCCGGTTTTTTTATCTCTGCTGGCGCTGCAATTTCTTTTGTCAATTCGCTCCGTAGCTCATCTACGGCTGCATTTGATTTATAAGTGCTGTTTAATTCCAAGGTATTCAATATCATAAACTACCCTCTCTATGTATATAGCTTTTTGCTGACCTATCTATTACTTTAGAGGTAGGGCTGAGCAATTGTCTACAGTATTTTTACGTAACTTTCTACTACTTTAGAGGTAAGGCGGTTCAATTATCTACAGTAGGTGTAGGTACTCTCATGGAACTGAGGTGGAGTCAGACAAATGCTGACAGCCACAGTCGAGCTACATTACTTTGTCTACCAAGGTTGTCGCGACTTTTTCATTTGCTCAATTTCTTGCTTTTGTGAAGCAAGTATTTTCTTAACTATTGAGCTACTGTGATTAAGGTCACTCATTTTGGGGATTTGGGTCACGTTTTGTTGAGGTGAGCTAAATTACTGTTTATACCAAGTTTGCCGCCACTGTTTCATTTGCTCAATTTCTTGCTTTTGCGAAGTCAGAATTTCTTGAGACAATTTCTTCATTTCCGGGCGTTTTGACTTCTTCAAAGCATCTTCAGCCATCACTAAAGCTCCTTCGTGGTGAGGAATCATCGCATTGATAAATCGCAAGTCAAATTGGTCGTCACCGGCCCCTAAATCCATGCTCATCATCATGCTTTGCATTTGTTCGGGAGTCATTGCCATCATGTGACCCATTGGAGCGTGATAAGCCATCGGCGTACTGCTGGCTTTGGGATACCAAGTTTTTCGCCACTCTTTCATTTGATTGATTTCGCGGTTTTGAGCAGCAATTATATTAGTGGCAAGTTTTTTCATTTCCGGGCGTTTGGATTGTTTAAGCACATCTTGAGCCATTTTTACAGCACCTTGGTGGTGTACTGTCATCCCATCAATAAACCGCAAATCGTAGTCGGCATCAGCAGGGCCTAAATCCATTGACATATCGTGATTCGTGCCATGATTCATGCCATGATTCATGCCACCGCCTTGGGCCACCTTTTGCTTGTTGTTTGCTTCGGTTGCAGCCGTAACATTTGGGGCTTGAGCTTCGCTGGAAGGGGCTTTTGAACAAGCTGCAAGCACTCCGCTGGTTAAAGCTGCTGTGGCGGTCAACATCAGCGCTGCAAACCCTGTTTTTAATGAAATTGGTTTCATCGATTTTATATCCTTAAAACGGCCATTTATCTTCAGCTTTCCACATATAAATGAAATTAGGATGAAATTTTTGCCTCGGAATTGTAAAGAATTATTGCTGTACCGTCTATCGAACTCAAATTTAAGATTTACAGGACTGACAACCGAATTATGTAGGGTGCACAGTGCGCGCCTTACCCCTATGGGTAGCGTGTCAAACCACTTTTTTGATAATTTCTGATTTATTTCGCAATTCCTCTTGACTCTCCAGTGAACTGGAGACTTTACAATGGAGTTAATTCATTTATTGAGCAGAGTAGTTTCTGCTGAGGTTCAAACTATGACTTTACAGCTAAAAGTTCCTAAGATGGCTTGTTCTGCTTGTGCGAATACAATAACAAAAGCAGTCCAAGCCATTGACTCAGCCTCAAAGGTTGAGGCCGATCTCAAGACAAAATTGGTCACGATTCAAACCGCTAAGTCAGAAAGTGAAGTTAGGAAAGCGATCGCATCGGCGGGCTATCCAACTATTTAAAGAGAAAGGGTAAAGTCTCATTGAGGATGGCATATATGGACAATCTCACACTTAAATTGCGGGGCATGAGTTGTGCTTCTTGTGCTTCATCTATCGAACAAGCCATTCAATCTGTTCCCGGCGTAATTGAGTGTCATGTCAATTTTGGGATGGAACAAGCAACCATCCAATACGACTCCCAGCAAACCAACTTAGAAACAATTCAATCGGCGGTTGATGATGCGGGATACCAAGCTTTGCCACTTCCAGAAATGGCGGCGACAGAGGATGATTCCGAACAAGCAGATCGCAAATCTGAATCTCAAAACTTGCAGCGGAAACTCTGGACAGCAGGTATCATCAGCATCCTGCTAGTTGTGGGCGCTATTCCAGCGATGACCGGCTTGCATCTGCCATTTATTCCCGCATGGCTGCACAATTTTTGGCTGCAATTAGTCCTGACATCACCAGTACAATTCTGGTGCGGGAAATCGTTTTATGTGGGAGCTTGGAAATCCCTAAAACGGCGCGTAGCAACAATGGATACCCTGATTGCTTTGGGTACGAGTGCTGCTTACTTTTATTCTGTATTTGTGACCTTTTTTCCCGGTTTCTTCACTGCCCAAGGTTTGACTCCTAGTGTTTACTACGAAGTAGCCGCTAGCGTTATCGCCTTAATTTTGTTGGGGAAAACCCTAGAAAATCGCGCGAAGGGAGAGACTTCGGAGGCCATTCGCAAACTCATGGGTTTGCAAGCAAAAACTGCTCGGATAATTCGCAACGGGGAAGAGTTGGAAGTGCCGATCGCCCAAGTGGAAATTGGCGACATCGTGCAGGTGCGGCCGGGAGAGCAAATCCCCGTAGATGGAGAGGTAATTGAGGGTGCTTCGACGGTAGACGAAGCAATGGTTACGGGAGAAAGTTTGCCTGTGAAAAAGCAGCTTGGCGACGAAGTTATCGGAGCCACAATTAATAAAACTGGCAGCTTCAAGTTTCGGGCGACAAGAGTTGGCAAAGATACATTTTTAGCTCAAATTGTCAAGATGGTGCAGGACGCACAGGGTTCAAAAGCACCGATTCAAAAGTTAGCAGACCAAGTAACTGGTTGGTTTGTTCCTGTAGTAATTGCCGTCGCTATAGCTACTTTTATTATCTGGTTTAACGCCACTGGAAACATCACTTTTGCAACCGTAACAATGGTGGAAGTGCTGATTATTGCCTGTCCGTGTGCTTTGGGTTTGGCGACTCCGACTGCTGTGATGGTGGGAACTGGTAAAGGTGCAGAAAACGGGATTTTAATTAAAGGAGCCGAGAGTTTAGAATTGGCTCATAAAATCCAAATTATCGTGTTAGATAAAACTGGAACCCTCACCGAAGGCAAGCCGACTGTAACTGATTTTGTGACAATTAGGGGAACGGCGAACAGCAATGAGTTAAAGTTGCTGCAATTGGCGGCGTCTGTCGAGCGCAATTCCGAGCATCCTTTGGGGGAAGCTGTTGTGAGGTACGCTCAATCTCAAGAGGTTAATTTGACGGATGTTAAGGATTTTGAGGCGATCGCGGGGAGTGGCGTGCGCGGGGTTGTAGGCGGAAAGTCGATCGCCCTGGGAACGCTGAGGTGGATGCAGGAACTAGGCTGCGATACTGAATATCTGGAACTGCGCGGGAGAGCTTTAGAAGCAGCGAGCAAAACGGTTGTTTGGATGGCTGTAGAAGGCAAAATAGAGGCAATTCTGGGCATTGCGGATGCTCTCAAACCATCGTCCGCGCAGGCGGTGAAAGCTCTTCAAAAACTCGGTTTGGAGGTAGCGATGCTGACGGGCGACAACCGCGCGACTGCGGAGTCGATCGCCCAATCCGTGGGCATTACTCGCGTTTTTGCCGAAGTTAGACCCGACCAAAAAGCAGCTCAAATCCAAGCCCTGCAACGGGGAGGAAAAATTGTTGCGATGGTGGGAGACGGGATTAACGACGCGCCGGCTTTGGCCTTAGCAGACGTGGGAATTGCGATCGGCACCGGCACCGATGTGGCGATCGCCGCCAGCGACATTACCTTAATTTCAGGAGATTTGCAAGGCATAGTTACAGCAATTAAACTTTCCCGCGCCACCATGCGGAACATCCGAGAGAATCTGTTTTTTGCGTTTATTTACAACATCGCTGGAATACCGATCGCGGCGGGCATTTTGTACCCCATTTTCGGCTGGCTGCTAAATCCAATTATCGCCGGTGCAGCAATGGCTTTCAGTTCAGTCTCTGTAGTTACTAATGCTTTGCGATTGCGGAATTTTCAAGCCAAATCTAGTGCATAAATTTGGAGTAATTATAAAAATGTTACAGCCTAGTCAAATTTGGGGAAGTCTCGCGAGTTTAGGACTTTTGATGGGAATGGCATCGGGAGTTCAAGCTTCCGAAATGTCCGTCCAGCATTCTACTTCAACGACTCAATTCCGCAGCATTGAACAGCCACTAGGTTTAAAAGTTGGCGTCACAATAGGTGGTTTAACATTAATTGGTTTGGAAGTGTGGTGGTTTTTGTTCAGTAAATCTAAAGGGCAGAAAGCTGAATATATTCAGGGGATACAAGAGTTGACTATTACTGTAGACGGGGGTTATGAGCCTGCCACTGTAGTTGTGAAAGCAGGTCAATTAGTCAGGCTCAATTTCTTGAGGCGCGACCCCAACAGTTGTCTTGAAAAAGTGTTGTTACCAGATTTTCACATTGTGCTAGAATTACCTCTCAATCAGGTAACGGCTGTTGAATTTACCCCTCAAAAACCTGGACGATACCTATTTACTTGCGGCATGAATATGTTTAGGGGTGTGGTGGAAGTACAAAGCTAAATCAAATAGACAGTTGTCAACCTGCGGCAATTGCGACGGTTGAGGCGCGAGTTTTTTCAGCAATAAATCGCTAAAATAGATGAAAGCTTAAAAAATTTGGAGTGAGCTAAATGCAACTACTACACACGATGCTCCGAGTCGGCAACCTGGAAGAATCCCTCAAATTTTACACTGAGGTTCTGGGCATGAAATTGCTGCGGCAAAAGGACTATCCAGACGGTAAATTTACTCTGGCTTTTGTGGGCTACGGCGATGAATCCGACACTACAGTTTTGGAATTAACATACAACTGGGGCGTCACAGAGTACAATTTGGGGGATGCTTACGGTCATATTGCGATCGGCGTTGACGACATTTACGGTACTTGCGATGAAATTAAAGCTCGCGGCGGTAAAGTTAGTCGCGAACCCGGCCCGATGAAGCACGGTTCAACAGTCATCGCTTTTGTGCAAGACCCAGATGGATATAAAGTTGAGTTAATTCAACTGGAAAATCAAGGTAGCAACACCCAGAAAGTAGCAGCAACAACCGCATCCTAACTTTCTTAAGAGGGGGAAGGGGAAGGAAAAACTATCTTCCCTCTTCCGTTTTCCTTTTGACAACAGTCGTACCCACAACTGTCAACTGTCAACTGTCAACTGAAACTTTTAATTCGATCGCACAGACGGTAAAAACTGCTGCAAATATATTTTTTGCCACAATATAGAAAAACTGCTCCCTATTTGGCTTAAGCTATCAAATTGAGGAATTAATTTAGATTCTCGGCGCTGGTCAAAAGCAGCGAGCGCCGAAAAGAATACAGCTAATACTAACAAAAATACCACCATTACACTAAATAAAATAGTCCAATAAACTAGAAATTCGCTGGTGTAGCTGACCGCGAATATCCAGTTAATCACTAAATTTGATAAATAAAAAAACCACCCTACTGAAAACCCCACCGCGAACAATAGCCACGTCCACCTAAACATATCTGTTGCCGTCTTGCTATTTTTGGATGCCGAAAGTTCTAACTCTCTAATTTGACTGTTAATATTTGATGTGACTTCATACAACGTATACTGCAAAGAATCTCTGATATGATTGAGTTCATTGTCGAGGTTTATGCACTGCTCGGAGGTACTTTTATCCAAGCTCAGGTTTTGAATTTTTTTGCGGTGCGCCGCCAGTTTATTGTCTAGAGTGTAATCCCATTTTTCCAGCCTATCTACAGTCAAATACAAAAGTTCTCTATTAGCATCTAACAAGCTCTGGCAATGTATGATTGACTTAACTAACTTGCTGAGATTGTTGATATACTCCTCTAGAGTATGTTGGTATTCCCTTTGTTTAGCGGACAAGAAACTTGCGAGTTCGACATCCCGATCGCCGCACAGCGCCAACGCCTCACAATACAAGTCGTCAATTTCCATTTTACCGAAATATAGTGACGCTTTGTACTCCTCGATTTCGGGAATAGTAAGGGATTCTAAAGGCTGATATTTTACATTAAATTTATATAGGAGCGCTGTCAGAATCTGCGCCGATTTTCGGTCAATCTTGTCTTTGTAAGGTTCTAAAATAATTGTAGCTAGATTTTTAACTCTCGCTTCCGGGTGGTGCAGAAACTCAAAAATTTTGGCAAGTATTTTGGAGAATTCCAAGTCATTAAAATTATTTTCTGCCACTTCCAAAAAGTTTGTTACCGCTGCATCGTTGTCGGCACTCAATTTGTACGGGCCCGTAAGTGCGATCGCAGCAAATACTCGATCAATCCAAAATAGATATTCGTCGCCATTCATTGGCAGGCTCGGCAGCAGCCAGCTAGGGCCGTACACCCAAAAATCGAGACAATTATCATATTCCTTGTGGCTGTCATTTCTGCGGCTGTCGCCCAAAGCAAATTTGTTGCTTGCTAATAGTTGAATTTGCTCTTCTACAACCCGTCCCTCAATTTCCTCTGCATTGATTGTGACATTGACAGCACCTTCCTTGCCTTGTTGTTGCCCTGCTTCATCCAACCAAATTGACTTAATACTAACAGCCGCAGACCACCGAATTAAAGGAGTCGATCCCCCTCGCGCTTCCTGTTCTAACGCCGCCAGCAGATTTTTGCTAAAATTACTTGCTTTAGCCTTTCTCTCACTTGATATCAGCCCCTCTCCCACCTTCCCAAATGCCTGAATTGCCAAAGCGCGAAACAGCAAATTCGGATGCGGTTTTCTGAGGGATTCCGGTATATTTTCTCTGAATATTCCGCTGTTGGGTACGCCCAAAACTTCAGCAAAAGGCTCGATGCCGCACTGTTGCAGGATTTTTTTAACTAGGTTTATTCTTTGCCAAGGTTGAGTATATTTAGTGAGAGTGAAGATTAGCGCTCTGCCGCTGCACCCCATTGACTCAGGGATGTTAGTGCGATCGAGTTTCCACATATTGCTCGTCATAATTTGTCGCCATGACAATTGCTAGATATGGAGGCCGTTGTTGGATGCTGAATTCAGCATTACATTTACTGTGGCTTTTTGTCAATATTAGTCCTGAACGCATAGGGAGTTATAAACCCGGTTTCACGAGTAAATTTATTATAACTCAAGCCTAGATTTTCCCTATAAACCTAGTTAATCAAGGCCAATGTGCGTCCCGAACTAAATATATTATTTTGCAATAATTGGTGAAATGTCCAAATTTTAGGTTGGGCAACGAAACCCAACCTACTATAGTCATTTCTTTGTCGGAGCTTTTAATATTTTGTCGCTTACCATTTGGTCAACGAGTAAGTCGCTGATAATTTGAGCTCCGTGGGATGTAAAGTGCAAGCCGTCATTATTTTTTACATAGCCTCGCTTACCCGATTTATTAGCAACTACTGGAACAAATCTTCCTCCGGGTGCAAAAGTGTCCCAAGTAGAAACAAATTCGATTTTTGCTGAAGATTTGCTGGCATTTTTATAAATATCGTTCATGATGGGAAAAACTTTGATATACGAAGATTTGTTAGGCATCGATTGACCGACCCAATACACTTTTCTTACGGATGACGCATCAAGTAAATTGACATATCTTTCAACTCTTTCTTGATAAGCTTTTTGCCATTCTTTGGTCATAACTTTCCAGCCTTTTCCTTGAGAATCAATGATATTTTGACGGTCATTGGCTCCGAATAAAACTATCACTACATCCGGCTGGTAATTATTAAGAACTTGGCGAGTTCTGGCATACCAGTCATAATAATCTATCCGATTTAATCCGGTCGATACCTTGTAGTCAATTTTCGTATCGGCGATATTGTATTTTTTCTTAAGAGTGTACTGGAGTTGAATTCCTAAGTCGAACATTACGGAATCTCCAATAAATAAAAATCTGCGATAAGGTCTGGTCAGCTTGGGTTTAACTGGGGTGGTTTTTTTAGCTGGGGTTGGTTTTTTAGCATTAGCAGGCTTTGGGGGTTCAACGGCCGCTTTTGTTTCGGTTTGGACAGGAGGAATTTCTGGTTCTTTGGGAAGGCTATCGAAGTTAATATCTTTAATTTGGCTCCAAAAATTTTGTTCTGATTTTCTGAAACCGTCTATTTCGATCTGGCGCGCGGCTTGTTTAATTTCTGCACTGGCGAAAGGAGTTGAAGCAAAGCTTTTGAGAAATAATGATAAGTTTGAAAATATTAAAGTGAGAATTACAGAAGTAACAATCAGCAAAAATTCCCGGTCTTTCATATTTCTTAGAAATTAAAGTAAATAAAAGGCGGCATGGTACTCGGGCCCAACATCAAGATAGTATACACGAGCAGTGAAACTAAGACAACCCGAAAGAAAATGTTTTTTAATGACAATACGGTTTGCAAGAGTTTCGCGATGCGATCGCCCCACAAGTTGAGCGCGCCAATAACTGCAATTACTAAATACAATTGCCAAAAGTTAAATTGAAAACTTGTGACTGCAGGATGGAAAATTCCTTCAAAAAAACTCACCGCAGTTTCCCAGTTGGGAGTGCCAAAAAATACCCAGCTACAAGTAACAAAAGTAAATGTTAGCAGCCAACTGCAAAATTTAGCAAATCTGGGAAAGGCATAGTCTAATTTAAAGTGGATAGCTTGGGGGAGATCTTTACATAAATGGTTGACAATTAATCCTAAACCGTGAATTGATCCCCAGAAAATAAAGTTTAAACCTGCGCCGTGCCAAAATCCACCGATCGCCATTGTTAAAAATAGATTTAGGTACTTCCTCAACTTGCCGTATTTGTTACCGCCCAAGGGAAAGTAAACGTAATCCCTCAGCCACTCGGAAAGACTGATGTGCCACCTTTTCCAAAATTCTTGCAGACTGAGTGATCGGTATGGCATATTAAAGTTGGCAATTGGTTTGAAACCCAGCAAACAGGAGATACCGTTGGCTAAATCCGAATAGCCGCTGAAATCTACATAAATTAAACAGGAATAGGAAATTGCCGCGAGGATTAAATCGATGCTGCTGTACTGCTGGGGTACTTTGAATGGTAAGTCAGTGAAGTTAAACAAAAAGCTCGATAAAGTATATTTTTTGAAGAGTCCAGACAAAATCAAAACTATAACTTCTTCAATTTGATAGTCGTATTTTTTCCGTGAATTTAGCTGCAAATAAAATTCGCGAGCTCGCGAGATTGGCCCAGAGGCAATTTGCGGAAAGTAGGTAATGTAGGCGGCATAGTCTATAAATTTTGGACAGGGTATTTTTTGCTGGTAGCAGTCGATCAAATGAGAAATCATTCTAAAAGTGTAGAAAGACACGCCGACGGGGGCGATTATTTGCAAAACTGGAAAGCTGGCTGGAATTTGTAGCTGGTTCAGTATCTCAAATAAAGAAGTTACAAAGAAGTTGCAATATTTAAAGATGCCGAGATAGGCAATGTTGAAAACTAAGCCGGAGATTAAAGCAATTTTTTTATACTTATTGTTGTTGCAGAGAACCCGGAGAATGATATAGTTAGAGGCTGTAGAGAAAACGAGGAGCAAGAGAAAGTCGAAACTCCAAAAGGAATAAAATAATAAACTTGAAATTAACAAGAAAATTTTATACAAATTGACTTGGGGTTTCACAGAGACGATCAGGCTAAAAATAATTAGGAAAAAAACTAGAAATTGGTAAGTGGGAAATAGCATAAGTCTCAGCCGATAAAAAATCTTGTTTGTGGCAATATTTTTATAAGTACGGCCAGCCAACCTATCCCGAAGGGAATCGCTAGAGTCGGTCTGAGCGCACCAAATTTCGGGGTGGATAGCGGACTGTAAGCTTTTGTAAGAGGTCAATTAGGCCACAACTTCCGCCCTAGTTAACCGCACTCATAAATTCATAATCCTGTTTAAAGATTATGATGGTTGTGAGACGATGTATTAACGGATAACAACAGGAATCCCCTTGATTGCGAGGAACCAACGTGCAGCCAACAGACCCTAGCAAATTTACAGATCAAGCCTGGGAAGCCATTGTCAAATCCCAGGATGTAGCCCGCCGCTTTGCCAATCAGCAGCTAGAGGTTGAACATTTAGCCATCGCCCTTCTCGAACAGCAAGGCCAGGCAAACAGCATTCTCAGCAAAGCTGGAGTCGATGCCCCCCGCTTGGCCCAGCAGTTAGATGCTTTTGCCAAACGACAGCCCAGAGTTGCCAACGCTGACCAACTATACCTCGGTCGCGGCTTAGAAGTTATGTTAGATGTTGCCGAGGCCACCAGGGCGACTTGGCAAGATAATTTTATCGCCGTTGAACATTTATTAATTGGCTTAGTAGAAGACGAACGAGTCGGCCGCAGGTTGCTGACAAAAGGCGACGGCCCGCCGGGCCGCCCCGGTTACGATCGCAAACCCCCAGCCGGTACGCTCGATCGACCAAAACTCGAAGAAGCAATCAAATCTTTCCGCGCCACTGCTAAAGCCCAAGAAAAAAATTCCGAAACAGGGAAAGGCAGCCGCAGCAGCGCTAAAGCCCAAGATCAAGATGGCGAAGCTAACTCCGACGCCCTCAGCAAGTATGGCCGCGATTTGACAGAAGCCGCCAAAGCCGGCAAACTCGACCCAGTAATCGGCCGCGACGAGGAAATCCGCCGCGTGGTACAAGTTCTTTCTCGCCGTCAAAAAAACAATCCGGTGTTAATTGGCGATCCCGGAGTCGGAAAAACTGCGATCGCCGAAGGTTTAGCCCAGCGAATTGTCAACGGCGACGTACCGGAATCTTTGAAAAATCGCCAGCTATTCAGCCTCGACATGGGCAGTTTAATTGCTGGGGCAAAATTCCGGGGCGAATTTGAAGAACGATTGCGGTCTGTTCTGCGGGAAGTCATTGATTCCGACGGGCAAATTGTCCTATTTATTGACGAATTGCACACGGTTGTCGGAACTGGCGGCGGTGGCAGTTCCGGTTCGGGAATGGATGCGGGAAATTTGTTAAAACCAATGTTGGCGAGAGGCGAATTGCGCTGCATCGGCGCTACAACTCTCGACGAATTCCGCAAGAATATTGAAAAAGATCCTGCACTAGAACGCCGCTTTCAACAAGTATTTGTCGGCGAGCCCAGCGTGGAAGATACTGTTTCGATTTTGCGCGGATTGAAAGACCGTTACGAACGCCACCACGGGGTAAAAATTACTGATTCTGCCCTGGTAGCTGCTGCAACTCTGTCTTTTCGCTATATTTCCGATCGCTTTTTGCCGGACAAGGCGATCGACCTGGTAGATGAAGCGGCCGCCCACTTGAAAATGGAGATTACCTCTAAACCTGTGGAATTGGAAGGCATTGACCGCCGGGTGATGCAGTTGGAAATGGAAAAATTGTCGATCGAAGGCGAAGGAAAAGGTGCTCTCGCCCCTGGGCTCGGCTTCCGCGTCGAACGCATCACATCTGAGATTGACATCTTAAAAGTCAAGCAGGAAAAATTGTCCTCTCAGTGGTTGGGCGAAAAGCAGTTGTTGGATGCAATCAATAAATTGAAAGCAGAAGAAGACCAATTGCGAGTGCAAATCGAACAGGCAGAAAGGGCTTACGATTTGAATAAAGCCGCACAGTTAAAGTATGGGAAGTTGGAAACTGCGGTGCGCGATCGCGAAGCGAAAGAAGCGGAACTTTTGAAACAGCAAGCTCAAGGTTCTTCCCTGCTGCGGGAAAAAGTTACTGAGGGCGATATTGCGGAAATTGTCGCTAAATGGACGGGCATTCCGGTTAACCGGTTGTTAGAATCCGAACGCCAAAAATTGCTGCAATTGGAAAAACACTTGCACCAAAAAGTCATCGGTCAAGAGGAAGCTGTAACAGCCGTGGCGGCGGCAATTCGGCGCGCTAGGGCGGGGATGAAAGACCCCGGAAGGCCGATCGGCTCTTTCTTGTTTATGGGCCCGACAGGCGTCGGAAAAACTGAGTTAGCGCGGGCGTTGGCGGAGTTTTTGTTTGACAGCGATGATGCGATCGTCCGCATCGATATGTCGGAATACATGGAGAAACACAGCGTTTCTCGGTTGGTAGGAGCTCCCCCCGGATATGTCGGTTACGATGAAGGGGGACAACTTTCGGAAGCAGTGCGGAGACATCCTTATTCGGTAGTGCTGTTTGATGAAGTGGAAAAAGCGCACCCGGACGTATTTAACATTTTGCTGCAAGTGTTGGATGACGGCAGAATTACCGATTCTCAAGGTCGAGTGGTTGACTTTAGAAATACTGTAATTGTGATGACTAGCAATATCGGCAGCGACCACATTTTAGACGTGTTTACTAAGAAGGAAAAAACCGTCAAAAAACCTGCTAGCAGGAAGCAGGAAACGAAAGATTTGTCAAGTCAAAAGACAGATTATAAAGTGGCTGCCGATGGTACTGTTGAGGTGTCGGCCCAGCGAGTTGATGTTGATAGTGTAACCAAGAGTGAAAACAAGAGTGAAAACAAGAGTGAAAATGAAAATTTATTGACTCAAGAACGGGAGACCGACCAAGAGTACGAACAGATGTTAAAACGGGTAATGACAGCCCTGCGATCGCACTTCCGGCCCGAATTTCTCAATCGGGTGGACGAGATAATTTTGTTCCACACTTTGAGCAAGGTCGAACTGCGGCAAATAGTCAGCATTCAAGTGAAGCGGATCGAGCGTTTGTTGGCAGAGCAAAAAATCACTTTGGAACTGTCCGATGCGGCGAAAAACCATATTACAGATGTCGGTTACGACCCGGTTTACGGCGCTCGTCCCTTGAAACGCGCCATCCAGCGAGAGCTGGAAAACCCGCTGGCCAACAAGATTCTGGAAAATGCGTTTGTGGAGGGTGATACAATTGCGATCGACTGCGAAAATAACACTTTGCAGTTTCGCAAAAAAGATTCTCGCCCAGCGCTAGTCGGTAATAGTTTGTAGTTGCCGAACAGCTAGGAACAGGCAGGATGCCTGTTCCACAAATAATAAGTCTTCTTGTGGAACAGGCATCCGCCCTGTTATTGAAAATTAGGAACAGGCAAGATGCCTGTTCCACAAACCATCAATTCTCTTGTGGAACAGGCATCCTGCCTGTTATTGAAAATGGTGAAACCTGTTACTTGATATCAAGAATTCGAGATGGTGCGGCTACCATAGGCATCCATGCTATAGGCAGGAACGCGAACGCTGTAATCCATCTCTGTTGCTGTGATTGCTACAGCCAATTTTTCAAAAGATTCATCGTTCCAATTCCGCTCGTGGATGGGCTTTGACTGTTCCCCGAGGAAATATGCTTGAGTGCCAATTAATGCTGCTGCGACCCAACCGACGATTAAAAGAGAGATTACGATAGCCATATTTGCTTTTTCCTTAACTTTTGTTGCTTTATGTAAACTAATGTAACGAAAATTAGTAATAAACGTCAAGGTACTGTAATGTCGTGGCAACCGTCCGGCAGGTAGTAAATACCGCACCTTTGACGGCAGCGCCAGAGGGGAAGAAGCAGAGAGAGCGAGAGTATCTATGGTGGGCACTACCGCGCATCGGTAGCTAGCACAGTACCCGGATTGTGAACTGTATCCGAAATAGCAAACAGATTGTTGAAATTTTATAGTTAAGAAATTATAAGTTTTGCGTTAATAAATTACGATTAAAAGTCTGCGGCTGGCATGAGGAATAGCGGCCAAATTATAAGTTATGATTTATCAGTTTGGATGGGAACTAACAAATCCCAATTACCAAATTTTAAGTACAAATTACCAATTACCAATCATCGCTACAAATCATGCCAAACTCAATGTTAAATGACGACCCGTTGTGGTTCAAAGACGCGATTATTTACGAAGTACCAGTTCGGGCTTTTGCCGACAGCAATGCAGACGGCATCGGCGACTTTAGAGGGCTGACAGAAAAACTGGATTACCTGCAAAACTTGGGAGTAACAGCAATTTGGGTACTACCATTTTTTCCCTCGCCGCTCCGAGACGACGGCTACGACACATCTCACTATACTACCGTCAACCCGATTTACGGCACATTAGAGGATTTTAAAGACCTTTTAGAAGCAGCGCACGAACGCGGAATTCGAGTCATTATTGAGTTAATTGTCAACCACACTTCCGACCAGCACGCTTGGTTTCAGCGAGCGCGCCGCGCCCCGAAAGGAAGTAACGAAAGAGATTTTTATGTGTGGAGCGACACGCCGGAAAAATATCAAGATGCTCGGATTATTTTCAAAGATTTTGAAACCTCTAATTGGGCTTGGGATGCCGTAGCAAAAGCTTATTACTGGCACCGTTTTTATTCCCACCAACCCGATTTGAATTACGACAATCCGGCCGTCCGCCAAGCCATCTTAGATGTGGTGGATTTCTGGTTGGCACTGGGAGTAGACGGACTGCGGATGGATGCGGTGCCTTACCTGTATGAGCGCGAAGGTACTAACTGCGAAAACCTGCCAGAAACTCACGTATTCCTCAAGCACTTGCGGAAGCACGTAGATGAGAAATTCCCGAACCGGATGCTGCTTGCTGAGGCGAATCAGTGGCCGGAGGATGCGGTTGAATATTACGCTGCTGGGGATGAATGTCACATGAACTTTCATTTTCCGCTGATGCCGCGTTTATTTATGGCTTTGTATATGGAAGATAGCTTCCCGATTAGCGATATTCTCCAGCAAACTCCGCAGATTCCCAATAACTGTCAGTGGGCCTTGTTTTTGCGGAATCATGATGAATTGACGCTGGAAATGGTGAGTGATGAAGACCGAGATTATATGTATCGGGTTTACGCTCAAGACACTCAGGCGAGAATTAATTTGGGCATCCGTCGCCGCTTGGCTCCTTTGATGGGAAATAACCGCCGCCGCATTGAGTTGATGAATGCTTTGCTGCTGTCTCTTCCGGGTACGCCGGTGCTTTACTACGGCGATGAAATTGGCATGGGAGACAATATCTATTTGGGCGATCGCAACGGGGTGAGAACTCCGATGCAGTGGAGTGGCGATCGCAATGCCGGTTTTAGCCGTGCTAACCCGCAGCGACTGTATGCACCGCCAATTGTTGACCCTGAATATCACTACGAATCTGTTAACGTGGACGCGCAGCGGGCGAATCCGAGTTCTCTTTGGTGGTGGATGAAACGCCTGATTGCAATTAGGCAGCGCTTCCAAGCATTCGGCCGCGGAACTTGCGAGTTTCTCTACCCGGAAAACCGCAAAGTTTTAGCTTTTGTACGCACTTATCAAGACGAACACATCCTCGTAGTGGCTAATTTGTCGCGCTTCGTCCAGACGGCAGAATTAGACCTTGCGCCCTTTAAAGGTGCTGTTCCGGTGGAGATTTTCGGCCGCACGGAGTTTCCTGCTGTTGGCGAAGATCCTTACTTTTTGTGCTTGAGTCCTCACACGTTTTACTGGTTTACTCTTACTGTTAAACATGAAGATTTGACGCTGCACGGTGTTCCCACAGACTTGCCTACTTTGGCGGTGATAGGCAATTGGAAAACTGCTTTTGCTACAAGTCAGTTAAGCGATATGCTGCTTAATATTTTGCCGGGATACCTGCGGCGCCATCGCTGGTTTAGCGGTACAGCTCGGACAATTCAATCATTAGAAATAAGTGAGATTATACCGATTGAATGTAAAGATAGTGCGGGAGAGCAATCTCAAGTTTACATTCTGTTTTTGCAGTTGAATTATACTGAAGGTATGCCGGAAACTTACGTTTTGCCTTTAGGGTGGGAAGAGATGAAAGGCGATGTGGACGATCGGGCGATCGCGCGCCTCCACTTCCCAGAAACCAACAAGGAAGTCGGGGTACTATTTGACGCTGCGGGGGACAAAGGTTTTCTGAGCGCGCTGCTGGGGGCGATCGCCACTTCTCGCAGTTACAGAGGTACTGGTGGCCAACTACTAGGAATAGCCGACACTGCATTCAGCTCAGAAGAAGATTTATCCCACCTCGACCCTCACCTGTTCAAAAAAGAACAAAGCAATACATCCGCAGGTTACGGCGATCGCTTCGTCCTGAAAATATTGCGAAAAGTCGAGGAAGGAATCAACCCCGAATTAGAGATCGGACGCTTTTTAACAGAGCGCAACTCGATCCAACACTACGCTCCAATTGCTGGAGCATTGGAATATCACACACCAGCAAAACAAGTCCTTACAGTCGGAATCCTACAAAAATTAATCCCCGACAGCGTAGATGCTTGGTCTTATACATTAGACACGCTGCGCGACTATTTCGAGCGAGTAATGACAGTAGAAGCAAAGCATTCCGGCGAGAATTTATCTACCGCCCCCGAAAATTATTTACCGAACGCTTTGACCGGATCGCAGCGGCAGCAAAACTCGCTAGTAGCCGATTTATCGCTAGAAATTCCGGCATTAGCTCGCGAACTCATCGGCTCTTACTTAGCATCAGCCGAACTTTTAGGTCAGCGGACAGCCGAACTTCACCTCGCTTTAGCTGCTGACACAGAAAATCCCGCTTTTGCCCCAGAAAACTTCACCTCCTTTTACCAGCGTTCCATTTATCAATACATGAGAAATCTGGCCGGAAGAACTTTGCTGGAGCTGAAAAAACGGATGTCCAAACTGCCGCCCGAAATACAAAAATCGGCGCAAAAGCTGCTCAACCGCGAAGATTTGCTCATGGAACGTTTCAAGTCTATTTTGAACTTGAGAATCACGACCGATAGAATTCGCTGTCACGGAGACTTTCATTTCGGGCAAGTTCTTTATACAGGCAAAGACTTCGTAATTATTGATTTCGGAGGAGAACGCGATCGACCATTAAACGAGCGGCGGATGAAGAGGTCGCCCCTGCGAGATGTTGCGGGAATGCTGCAATCTATAAGTTACGCTGTTACTTTGGCACTCCGCAATGAAGTAGAAAGTGGCATGATTCGCCCTGAAAATCTCCCGGAGATGCAGCAGTGGGCAAACGTTTGGCACCGCTGGGTCAGCCTCACTTTTGTTAAGAGCTATTTGGCAACAGCAGCCGATGCAGATTTCTTGCCCAAATCTATACCGGAACTACAAGTTTTGCTGGATGCTTACATTTTGGAAAAAGCGGTTGGCGAGCTAGCCTACGAACTTAATTACCGCTTGGATTTGGCGGAAATTCCGCTTCAGCGGATTGTACAATTGCTGAATTTATAAGGGCGGGTTTATCCATACTCATTAGGGTGGGTGGCTTTCTAGCCACTCAAGTGGCAGCGAGATGCTGGAGAGTCACCCACCTTACATGACAGAAATCTGCTTTGATAACGATTTTATCGGCGAATATAATTCGCTCCTATACAAATAAATTTCGTGCAACCCCAGACTAGAATAAAAGATGGTAAAAAACCGATTTCGTATTACTTAAAATAAAGAGCGGCTTGATACAAAACTTGTTCTTGATGCGTTAACAAAGTGCAGTCAGAAAGCGGGTAAGCCACACAAGTAACAGCGTAGCCAGCTTGCAATTCTGACGGATTCAAAAACTTTTGTTCGCTTTGGTCAATTTCACCGCTCAGCAGTTTGACAACGCAAGCAGAACACTCTCCTTGCTTGCATCCATTCGGCAAGCGGATGCCGGCATCTTCTGCGATATCTAAGATATACTGGTCGTCTGGTACTGCGATCGTGCGATCGAGCGCGAGAGCCTCATTCACCAACCGAACTTGATAAACTGCCATTTTTTCCTTATTCCTCGCAAAAGGGCGGGTTTACGATGCTGTTAGTCCTACCAAATATTTCGGGTAAAACCCGCCCCTACAACTAGAAAGAGCGGATTTATATCGTGTATATCTAGACAAGTGCTTCTTGATAATCGAGATTTTCCTCTAGATAAATAGCCCGAATATCCTCCGGCAAGTTGGATTCTAAACTTTGATATCCTTTTTGCAGCAAAGCCTTTACCTGAGCCGGCGAAATAGCTTCGCCTTCTGCTTGCAAATAAGCTGCTATTCGAGTTTCGCTCCAGCGGAAAGTCTGAGCCATCAACACCACTAAACGCGGCAGCGGCGCTAACAATTCCAAGGCTTGTTTGACGTAACACCACAGCGGAGGCGGAGCCGATTGCAAAGAGTAGTGAATCGACTCAACAGGGGGCAATTCAGCTTGATTTATGCACACTGCGGTGACATTAATCAGCCAGTTTTGGAGACTGAGATTTCCGCCATCAGACTCTTGGGTTTCGCGGCGTAAATCGAGGCCTCGGAGTTCGTGATAGATGTGCAGCCAAGTGTGGGCAAACAGGTAATCGCCTTGTACGGGCGATCGCACGGAATGGCGAATCAGCGAGTGTACAATTTGAGCGTAGCGGCAAAAAATCGCCGTGAAGAAGCGACCCTGATCGGGATGGTTTTGAAACAGAGTCAATAATTCCTGGTCGCTGTGATGGAACAGGGATTTGACCACAGGATGGTTGAGTTCTGAAAAATTAGGTGTTTGCACAATTGTTATGGAAAGGCTTGGAGAATAAATGCGGGTGCAGCCCGATTCTACAACACGATATACATTTGATGCAAGTGCTTAAAAAATATGTTGATAATAAAGTCAAATTAATTATATAATTAAGTTGTAGGTGACGGTGAATAAACCTCAATTAGTAGAGCGAATTTTATTTGTTCACCGTCACCTACAAAGGTTGTTTAAAGGGTAAATTCTTTGTATGTCTAGCATTAATACTGGTATCGAATGGACTGACCGAACGTGGAATCCAACGACGGGCTGCGATAAAGTCAGTCCAGGTTGTACGCATTGTTATGCTGAAGCATTAACAAAACGGTTTCATACTAATTTCCCTAACGGGTTTACTTTAACGGAATACCCAAAGCGCTTGAACGAACCTAAGAGTTGGCGAAAGCCGAGTCGCATTTTTGTTAACTCAATGAGCGATTTGTTCCATGAAGATGTCTCTCTTGAGTTTCTGAAACAAGTCTTTGAGGTAATGCGTGAGACTCCTCACCACATTTATCAAATCCTTACGAAGCGACATGAGCGTTTATTAGACTTAGCTCCTCAACTTGATTGGTCTGATAATATTTGGATGGGGGTGTCCGTTGAAAATCAAAACTATGTTCATCGCGTGGATTATTTGCGACAAGTGGATGCAAAGGTACGCTTTTTATCCTGCGAACCACTTTTAGGGCAGTTACAGCTTGATTTAACAGGAATTCACTGGGTAATAGTTGGGGGAGAGTCGGGGCAAAAACACCGTCCTATGCAAGTCGAATGGGCACAAAGTATTCGGGATCAATGTCAGGATGCTGGAGTAGCGTTTTTCTTCAAGCAATGGGGAGGTAGAACACCTAAAGCTGCTGGGAGACTGTTGGATGGGAAAATTTGGGATGAGATGCCCGATGTGTTGGAGCGGCATTTAACAAAGTGCAAACAGCACACACTGGAACCCAATCGAAAAATCAACAACGTAGGTGTTACTGCTTTGCTGGAAATGTGATTTTTACCGTCTCTGCCAGTGTATTTTTTCTTCTTTTATTAACAGGTGGATCGGTAATAATTTTTCCCTCCGCCTCCATTTTAAGCAAAACCTCCCTGTAGTTTTTCTCAATGTAGCGCTTGCCAACGTGGTGCCGATTATAAATGTCTACTCTAGTTAATGTCTGACCTGCAAATTCATCCATAAGCATATTTTCAAGCTCATCAAGAGGTCGGTAAAGTTCATATAGCAAAGGATACTTGGGTGGCGCTGGATTATACTCTAAAGACGGAACACCTTGTTTAAAACTAGAGCTTTCTCCAGCCATGACACCTTTCATAATTGAATAACCCAATACATTCTTTGATACAAAAATCAGGTGATGGCTAGTCCGATTGCCACTCTCATTTTTGAACCCAAAGGGTAGTACATATGAACCACCTATTTCTTTCAATGCCTGACAGATAGCTTCCACAATTATTAACTCTCGCTCCTCTGGTTGCTTCGCCTCAAGCTGTTCTCTCACATTATCTGCTCGTTGTTTACCAAAAAGGGCGTTCATATGGGACTCTACTGCTGCATTATTCAACCCCATATTAATCCGGTTGTAGTTGAAGAAAAATATGCAATCGCATCCCCAACTAATGATGAGTGAACCAATTAGCCGAAGTGACAAGCCTTTGTAACCCCAAGGATCAATAAAAAAGAGTGTAGGAATATTATTAATTTGTCGAACTTCTTGGACGATTTCTTCTCCAACCTCCTTATTTAAAACTTTTGGTTCATGTTGTAATCTACCTATGTCGGGGATGGCTGCTATAGCCTGTTGGAGAGAGTGAGTATTATTGGAGTCTTTATCGTTAAACAGGGTTACTAGCATTTGTGACATATCTGGATCAGCAATAGCACGTTCCAAGATAAGTAGTGGAGTAGACTTAGAACCGTCTTGATAACGACCTGGCCCAGAGAACAAATCAATATAGGCAATATTACTATTCCATTGCTTGGCTCTTGGTATAATTACCTTTGCCCAGGCCCAAAAGTATTTAGCAACTATTTCTGATTTCACTAAAGAATTATCTCGGGACTCATCAAAAAAAGAACTGTCAGCCATGATTGTTATCTCTACACTCTAGTTCATTTTAGTGCGGCTACATAATAGTACCATATCCTCCGCCCCCAGGAGTCTCAATGACAAACACATCCCCGGACTGCATTTCCACAGTCGCCGTACTTCCCAATTCCTCAACTTTACCATCCACTGTTTCAACATAATTCTGTCCAACTTTCCCCGCTTCACCCCCATTCAAACCGCAAGGAGAAATCACCCGCCTCCCCGATAAAATTCCCGCCGTCATCCCCTCCCGAAACCGCACTCGCCGCACAACTCCATTACCGCCGCGATGAGATCCATTCCCCCCACTATTAGCCCGAATTGCAAAACTTTCCAACAACACCGGAAAGCGCCATTCTAATACTTCAGGATCGGTTAAACGCGAATTAGTCATGTGAGTTTGCACCGCATCAGTACCGTCAAAATCTGCACCAGCGCCCGAACCGCCGCAAATAGTTTCATAATATTGATAGCGCTGATTTCCAAAGGTAAAATTATTCATAGTTCCCTGAGAAGCAGCCATCACTCCCAAAGCACAATACACAGCATCGGTAATATTCTGCGATGTTTCCACATTTCCGGCAACTACCGCCGCTGGATAGCGAGGATTCAGCATACAGCCTTCGGGATTGATAATTTCGAGAGGTTTCAAACAGCCCGCATTTAGAGGGATATCGTCATCTACCAAGGTGCGGAAAACATACAAAACAGCAGCTTTGCACACCGCAGCGGGAGCATTAAAATTGTTGGATTGTTGAGCAGAAGTGCCAGTAAAATCTATTTTTGCACTGCGCGCAGATTTGTCAATTGTAATCGCTACCTTAATTTGTCCGCCACTATCCATCGGATAAGTAAACTCGCCATCTTGCAACACATCAATTACCCTGCGTACCGACTCTTCAGCATTGTCTTGTACGAAGCCCATATAAGCTTGCACAGTCTCTAATCCATAATGTTCTACCATCTTGAGAAGTTCTTCGGCGCCGCGCTTGTTAGCAGCAATTTGTGCTTGCAAATCGGCTATATTTTGAGCGGAATTGCGAACAGAAAAATTCCCCGCAGTCAGAAGATCAAGTAATTCTTTTTCTCTAAAATTGCCCTCGCTTACTAACAGGAAATTGTCAAGCAATACACCTTCTTCAGTTACTGTTGTACTGTTAGGAGGCATGGAACCGGGAGTGATGCCGCCGATGTCGGCGTGGTGTCCCCGCGAGGCCACATAAAACAAAGGAAGGGAGGAATCACGATCGAATACTGGAGTAATAACGGTGATATCTGGTAAGTGTGTGCCGCCGTTGTAGGGATTGTTAGAAACATAAACATTGCCCGGTAGAATCGCATTGCCTTGTGCTAAAATTAAAGCTTCAACGCTTTCGCTCATCGAGCCTAGATGTACGGGAATGTGCGGGGCGTTGGCAACTAATTGCCCGTTTTTGTCGAAAATTGCACAGGAAAAGTCGAGGCGTTCTTTGATGTTGACTGAGGAACTTGTGTTTTGCAATGTGACGCCCATTTGTTCGGCGATCGCCCGAAACAAATTATTAAAAATTTCCAGCAAAACCGGATCGGATTTAACCGCAGATAAACGCGAATGAACGCGGATATTATCTGCGTCCATCTGCGTGCATCTGCGGTTCAAAATTAAATCATTATTTTCGGTGATTTCCGCTTCCCAGCCCGGTTCTATGATATTAGTTCCCGTAGCTTCAACAATCATAGCAGGGCCTTCTATGCAGTCGCCCGATCGCAAATCGTCTCTCTGATAAACAGGCGTTGCCCGCCACCCGCCAGCAACATAGGTTTGCACCGTTGAAATTGGTTGCACAGGCAAGATGCCCGTGCCACCAGAGGGGGAAATTGTGGATGCTTCCGGCACATCCATTCTTTCTACAACTTCCACCGAAACCGCTTCCACAATCAGCGGTTTTTCTGGCATAATAAAACTGTAACGCTGTCGGTGGGCTGCTTCAAATTCAGCCTGCATGACCTCAATATTGTCAGCAAAATCTACCGCCAAAACCGAGTCACTTCCCTGATATTTTAAGCGCAGCTTCCTAACAACTAAAACCTCGGACTCATTCTCTGTGTTCTCTGCGCCTCTGCGGTTCAATTCCCTCTTTCCATCAGCCTCCAATGCAGTCAAAATATGATGCAAATCAGCTAATAATTCTGCATTTAATTGTTGCTCGATCGCCCTTTCCCGAATAGCCCGCACATCAGCCAAACCCATACCGTAAGCCGACAACACACCCGCATAAGGGTGAATAAACACCCGTTTCATCCCCAAAGCATCGGCGATCGCGCAAGCGTGTTGGCCGCCCGCACCGCCGAAACAGCACAATGTATACTCCGAAACATCGTAACCGCGCTGAAGCGAGATTTTTTTGACAGCATTTGCCATCTTTTCCACCGCGATCGCCAAAAAACCCTCCGCCACCTCTTCGGCCGTCCTCTCGCCCCCAATTTCCGCCGCTAATTGCCCAAATTTTTGCTTTACTGCGTCAGGGGCGATCGGCAAATCGCCATTCAATCCAAATACTTTCGGGAAAAAATCCGGTTGAATTTTCCCCAACATCACATTGCAATCAGTCACCGTCAAGGGGCCGCCTTTGCGATAGCAAGCGGGCCCAGGATTGGCCCCTGCAGACTCCGGCCCGACGCGGTAGCGAGCCCCGTCAAAAAACACAATTGAACCGCCGCCGGCTGCTACAGTGTGAATTGCCATCACGGGCGATCGCAATCTCACCCCAGCAATTTCCGTCTCAAATTCGCGTTCGTATTCGCCGTTAAAATGGGCAACATCTGTCGAAGTTCCGCCCATATCAAAGGTAATAATTTTATCAAAACCTGCCTTTTTGCTCGTTTGAACTGCACCGACAATTCCCCCAGCAGGCCCGGATAAAATACTGTTTTTTCCTTGAAATTGTGCCGCGTCCACTAAGCCGCCATTCGATTGCATAAACATTAATTTGGGGGATTGGGCATTGGGCATTGGGCATTGGGGATTGGGCATTAATAATCCCTCGTCCCCGGGATCTGCCTCTCTTAATTGACTAATTACTTGTTCGACATAACGCCGCAAAATCGGAGATAAATAAGCATCGACAACCGCAGTATCTCCCCGCGAAACCAGTTTCATCAGCGGGCTAACTTCGTGAGATACTGAAATTTGAGTAAAGCCAATTTCTTTCGCTATTTTAGCCACTTGTTGTTCGTGTTCCGAGTAGCGGTAGCCGTGCATGAATACGATCGCACAACTGCGAATTCCCTCATCGTATGCTTGCTGCAAAGACGGGATAAACTCGGGATTGACAGCAGTTAACTCCTCACCTTGAGCGCTGTAGCGTTCGGCAACTTCAATAACTCGATCGTACAGCATCTGGGGCAAAATAATGTGACGCGCGAAAATATTCGGGCGGTTTTGATAGCCAATTCTCAGCGCATCGCCGAAACCTTTAGTAATTAACAGAATTGTGCGATCGCCCTTTCGTTCCAGCAAAGCATTTGTCGCCACCGTCGTCCCCATTTTAATCGCTTCAATTTCGGCGGCGGGTATCGCTGCGTCGGCGGGAATTCTCAAAATATCGCGAATTCCTTGGACTGCGGCGTCGGTGTAGCGTTCCGGGTTTTCCGACAGCAGCTTGTGAATGACTAATTTACCGTCGGGGCTGTTGGCGACAATATCGGTAAAAGTGCCACCGCGATCGATCCAAAATTGCCAGCGAGTGCGATCGGGAAAATCCGCCTTCATATATTTTTCCTAAATTTTGTTATGTGAATAATTGAGAATTATTTAACAAAAACATCTAAAAGTCAATTCATAAAATTCCTAACCTTATACTCATAAAAATCATATCACTTTCTCTTTTCTCTTCTTCTTTCTTCCTTCACGGCCTTTGCGCCTTCGCAGTTCGTTAAAATAAAACTGCTATATATATCGAATAGCCTCAACCAATCCCTGACAAACACCAGCCAGAAAACCTAAATCCAAAGTCTCAATCCTATCACTTTCTCGATGATAATGCGGATTTCGCATATTAGCAGTATCAGTCACCATAATAGCCGGATAACCATTATCCCAAAAAGGAACATGATCGCTGCGGCGAGTATCCGGCACAATTAAACCTCGATTCGGCACCGGCAGCCACTCGCAGGGCTGACCAGATTTGCGAATTTTGCCACTCAAATTAATCAAATAGGGAACCGTCCGCAAATTGCCAATTAAAGCAATAAAATTACCACTATTTGGATAAAAATATTTCAAGCCAGCGGGGTAGCTTTGAGAATTAGGATTGTGGTTGCAATAACCCAACATTTCCAAAGAAATCATTAACCGGATTGACTTTTGCTGTTGCTTGTATTTAGCTGCATGATGACGGCTTCCCAAACAACCGTATTCTTCCATATCGAAGGCGACTAATTGCACTGGATATTTGAGCGGCGCAGATGCGATATCCCTTGCGAGTTCCAGCAAAACAGACACACCAGTAGCATTATCATCGGCCCCAGGCGATCCGGGTGCAGTATCGTAATGAGCACCAATTACGATCGGCGGCAAACGCTTCTTAACCGCCGGATCGGAGGGGGGTAAATCCAAGATAAAATTGTGATGAATTCGGCCGCGCACCGCAAAATCGTCAATTTCTACAGTTCCCCACTGTGCCAACTGTTCGCGGATGTATTGCTGCACATAAAAATGCCCTGCTGATGCGAGGTATGGGTTGCGATCGCGTACAATTTGAATCAGATGGCTGTGCAAGCGTTCTTTGAGATTCATGCGATCGGAGATACAATGAGTACACTAAGATTATATGGGATTGAATTATGATTGGAGAAGTCAGAATCGAAAATTATAAGTCCATTCAAAAGCTGAAACTAGAATTAGGACGAGTCACCGTATTGATTGGCGAAAATGGCTGCGGCAAGAGCAATATTCTAGAGGCGATCGCCCTTGCTTCTGCTGCGGCTGATGACAAGCTGGATAACGAGTTTTTAGCTTCTCGGGGCATCAGAGTTACAGAACCTCAATTGATGCGATCGGCTTTTGAAATTGACAATTTAGTTAAAAATATTAATATTGAGATCAAAGGAAATGATGGAGACAACTTTAGTTGTATTTTAGATAATGATAACTCTCCCTATTCTCAATGGGTTAATAAAAACTTCGTGAGCGCTCCTGAAAATTTTTTAGAAAATGTTGTTCCCACCTCAGATCGAGCAGAAGATGTTATCTTAATAGAAGATTCAGAAGAGGTTTCTGAAAAATTAAGAAAAGAAACCTTAGAAGACCGACTAAAAACAATACTAGCAAGCTTTAATCTAACATTACACTTATCTAAAAAATTAATTTATAATTCTAAATTAATTAAATTTACAATTTACTCTCCCGAAAACCAAGCCTTACGAACTTTTGAAAAAGAAGGACAAATTCAACCATTAGGCATTAATGGTGAAGGCTTGTTTAAACTTATAAAGTTTTTGAACTCAGAAACAAACCAAGATAAACTCGATCAAATTAAAGAAAAGTTGCAATTGATAGATTGGTTTAAAGATTTTGAAGTGCCTGAAGATTTATCACCCCTGCAAAGTTCTCTCAAAATTAAAGATAAATATTTAGATATAGATTTAACTTACTTCGACCAAAAAAGCTCTAATGAAGGCTTTTTATTTTTACTCTTTTACTTTGCCTTGTTCATTAGCGATCTCACACCTAAGTTTTTCGCGATAGATAACATTGATGCTTCTCTCAACCCCAGATTGTGTCGCAGATTAATGCAAGAATTAGTAGAATTAGCCAAAAAACACGACAAACAAGTTATATTCACAACCCACAACCCGGCAGTTTTGGACGGTTTAGATTTAGATGATGATCAACAGCGACTATTTGTGATCTACCGCAACCAATTAGGGCATACTAAAGCTAGACGCATTCTAAAACCTGAACCTCTAGAGGGACAAGAACCTGTAAAATTATCAGAGGCGTTTTTGAGGGGCTATATCGGCGGACTTCCTAAAATTTTTTAATATGATTAGTTTTGGATTGGTTACAGAGGGACTTACTGACCAGATTGTTATTGAGAATATTTTAGCTGGATATTTCAATAGTCCTGATTTAGATATTAGACAACTTCAACCAGAAAGAGATAAAGACAATGAGAATAAATCCAAATACGGCGGCTGGACTCTAGTTTTTGATTATTTTAAGTCAAGAGATTTTCAAGAAGCATTGCAATTTATTGACTATATCATTATCCAAATAGATACGGATGTTTCAGAAGATTATAATATCCCCAAGCAAGATGAAAACGGTGAATTTACTCCTCAGCAGTTAATTGAAAAAGTTATTGAAAAGTTTAGGGGTGCGATCGGCGATGATTTTTACAGCAAATATCAACAAAAAATTATATTTGCAATCTCCGTACATTCTATTGAGTGTTGGTTGCTTCCACTGTATTATACCGACAAAAAGAAAAAATATAAATTTAAGAACTGTCTCGATACTTTAAATCTGCAACTTGCGAAAAAAACCGATAAGATCGACGCTAAGGCTAAAAATCCTGAAGATTATCGAAAAATTTCAAAACCATATCGCCAGCATAAAGTTTTGATGAAGCATTACGCAGAAAATCCCAGTTTAAAAATTTTTATAGAAGAGATTCAAAGCAGAGACATTAAGATTGGTGATGAAGAGGATTGGTAATGAAGAAGGTTGTTATGTCATATAATAGAAACATAGTTATCGGAGATTACCATGCAAGCATACAAACTTAGAGGTAAAATCGATGCAACTGGCAACTTGGTAGTTGTTGAACCCGTGAATATGCCACCGGGAGACGTAGAAATCATCGTCTTGCAGCTAGCTGACACGGTTAAACAAGCCAGCGCTTCAGAAAGTGCGATCGCACCTGAAACACCTAAAAAAAAGTTTAAAACTAGGGTGAAGGCATTTCAAGGTTTATTCGATCGAGATGCTGTACCGGAACCGCTGGATTTTGACGATCCAGACAAACAAGCAAAATGGGAATATTTAAAGGAGAAACATAACCTGTGAAAGTCTTGATAGACACCAACATAATAGTAGATGTTGCGCTCGATCGAGAACCTTTCTTTGCCGAGAGCGATCGCATTTTAACTTTTGTTGAAGAAGGCCAAATTCAAGGCTATGTTTCTGCCTCAACTTTTAGCGACCTTTACTATATCATTCGCCGAGACAAAGGTCGTGATTGGACACTAGAGTTTTTGAAGCAGTTAGCCACATTTTGTCAAGTAGGAACAGTAGATAACTCTGTTATTTCAATGGCATTAACTTGCAACTTCAAGGATTTTGAAGATGCGATTCAGTACAGCACTGCTGCAATCAATCGGATTGATGCCATTGTCACCCGCAACCCGCGAGATTTTCCGGTTACTACTCCTAGGATTGTAACTCCCAATCAGTTAATTCAAGAATTAACCAATTCTCCCTAATTTTGTCAAACCGCTAAACTTCTGATTCCAATTCGCTAACCCGCAACTGCACGGGTAGTTCTACAGAATTCAACTCAGACGACTCTAACAATCCTGTTGCTTCAACTTCTGCACTCGCTTCACCCTGCCGCACTTTTCGCAATTTATCACCCAAAGTATCCCGCTGATTTATCAAATAAATACTAACCAAAGTCAGCCCAACTCCCATCGATTGCAGCGGATTCAACACCTCGCCCAAATACAAATTGCCGAACAGCAAAGCAAAAACAGGCGTAAGAAAGGTAAGAGAACTTAAACTGGTTAGACTGCCGGTAGAAGCAAAATAAAAGAACAAACCATAGGCGATCGCACTTCCGAACACAGTAGAATAACCTAACGCCATCCAGCCGGAAAAATCGATATTCACAAACTGTTCGGACTCAGTTGCAGCCGAAATTGCCAACAGCGGCAAACCGCCCAAAATCATGTGCCAACCAGTCGCCACCACCGGATCAACATAACGGCAAACCCAGCGCACCAAAACCGTACCCACAGCCATCGACAAAGCAGCCAACAGCATCAACCATTCTCCACCCTGAAATAACTGTTCGATACCCGCCGAAACCTGCCTGTTTTCAGGATGAAAAAGCCCCACAATCCAGCCATCGGGCAACCCAATTAAACTGATGCCGACAACGCCAATCACTAATCCCAACCAGCCCCAAAAACCAATTTTTTCTTGAAACAGCCACAAACATAAAATCGCCACAGCTAGCGGTTGAGAGTCAATCATCACCGAACCCAAACCCGCACCGGTTTTCGCCAAACCTTCGGCTAAAAAGCCTTGAAACAAAGTAGCGTCAACCAAAGCAAACAGCGAAATCCACAGCCAAGCTTTCCAACCCTGCGGCTGTGGTTTTCCCATGAATGCGGCCGCCAGCAGCACCAACACGCCCGCAGGTATCAAACGCACGACAGCCACAAACAGCGGCGTTGTGTGCGGCATCACCCCCTTCATCGCTACCATCGCGGTTCCCCATAGGAAAAACGGCGCAATTAGCAACAGCGGGGCAAAAGGCAGTTTTGAATCGGTAAGTTTTAGCTGCATGGCGGAGACTCCAAATAATTGATGAGAGTGGCTCTCAGGAAAATGATGTAGATTTGTTAAGCAATTTTTACAATTATATATTGGTGTTGGGTTAAGTGCGATCGCACAAATCTCGGCCATTAGGAACAGGCAAGATGCCTGTTCCACAAAATCAAGGTGGAACAGGCATCTTGCCTGTTGCGAACAATCTGGAACGGGCAAGATGCCCGTTCCACAATCAAGCAATTTCTTGTGGAACAGGCATCTTGCCTGTTCCTAAATGGCACAACATCTACCCCGATGAATAAGGCACACTATAAGAAGTTAGCTACAAAAATCCGTAACATTGCCTGTACACTGCCCATGATTTGGCCATTCAAGCCCCGCTACCGCAAACAAATCGCCCGTATCGAAATCACCGGAGCCATTGCCGGAGAAACCCGTAAACGAGTCCTAGAAGCTCTCAAAACCGTTGAAGAACGCAAATTTCCAGCCTTGCTGCTGCGGATAGACAGCCCCGGCGGCACTGTCGGCGATTCCCAGGAAATTTACAGCGCGCTCAAGCGTTTGCGCGAAAAAGTCAAAATTGTTGCCAGTTTTGGCAATATTTCAGCTTCTGGCGGAGTTTACATCGGCATGGGAGCCGAGCATATCGTTGCCAATCCCGGTACAATTACCGGCAGCATTGGCGTGATTATCCGGGGCAACAATTTAGAACGGCTGTTAGAAAAAGTAGGCGTTTCTTTTCAGGTGATTAAATCGGGGCCCTATAAAGATATCTTGGCATTCGATCGCGAATTGACGGATCCGGAACAGCAAATTCTGCAAGACTTGATCGACACCAGCTACCAGCAATTCGTGGAAACCGTTGCCGAAGCCCGGAACTTGGGTGTTGAGAAAGTCAAAAGTTTTGCCGACGGTCGGGTTTTTACCGGTCAGCAAGCCTTAGAATTGGGTTTGGTCGATCGACTGGGAACAGAAGAGGACGCTCGTCGCCTTGCAGCCGAACTCGCAGGCCTCGACCCGGAAAAAACCGAGTCTTGCACCCTAGAAAAACAAAAACCTTTCCTAAATCGCGTCTTGGGGAGTAGTCTGGATATATCCGGGCTTTCAGCTTACAATAATGTGCTGGAATTCGAGCTTTCTACTAGCGGTTTGCCGCTGTGGATGTATCGCCCGTGATTAAATAAATTAGTCATTGGTCAGGAGTCAGTAGTCATTAGTTACTCCCTGGATGATTGGGCGATTGAAATCTGTTGACCTCAAACTCAAATGTGGTGCTTCGCCCGTCATAAGCGCTTCGCGCTGGCTTCGCCTACGAGTTTGAGGTCAAACTACACAAACGAACTCCACTCAAGGGCGGACTAAGAAATAAAGTGGGTATTTAAGCCTAATTTAGTATAACTACTTATTAGTGACTAATCACTAACGACTAATGACTAATGAGCGATAACAACTGACAAAAAATGGAGGAAATTTGCGTGGAGTGGCAAGTGCGGGCGATTCGCGGGGCAACAACTGCCAGCGAGAATTCGGTGGAAGCAATTCGAGAAGCGGTGAGAGAATTGTTAGATGAATTAGAAGCAAAAAATGATATAAATCCAGAATTAATTATTAGTGCTACGTTTTCTGCTACTCGCGATTTAGATGCTGTGTTTCCGGCCGCGATCGCCCGCGAACGTTCTCACTGGTGCAATGTTCCTTTGTTGGACGTACAGCAAATGCACGTTGAGGGTGCTTTGGAACGCTGCATTCGGTTTTTAATTCACGTCAATTGGCCGGCACATACTGAAATTTATCATCCTTATTTGCGGGGAGCTCAAAATTTGCGCCCTGATAGGAATTTAGCGGTTATGGGGGCTGGGGAAAAATAATAGATTCACTTTGGGCTTGATTTAAAAGTTAACTCACCATTACAGGTGGGTTTATTTTTTACGGGACTTGATAAAGTACAAAACCTGCCCTGGGGATATACGATCAAAAGCTTTTATTATAAAAAAAACCCCGGCCTCTCAAAGAAACCGGGTTTTTTGTCAATCAGACGCTTTCTTGTGATGCAGCCTAATCCCTAAAAAAATGTCATATATAAAACTCCAAAAGTCCTTTTTCCCTTCCAATATTCCCAAACTTTGAGGGGAACCCTTCTCATCCAACAGCGGCTTCACAGCCTCATAAGCAGGCTTGTAATTGTACCAAGGAATAGAAGGCCACAAGTGATGAATCAGATGATAATTCTGCCCCAAAATCAAGATATTTAGAATAGGACTAGGATATACTCTGGCATTTTTCCAACGATCGCGCTCGTGAAACGGACGGTGCGGCAAATAATCAAAAAATAACCCCAAGGCCAACCCCACCACCAAAGCCGGAGAAAACCAAAAATTCAGGACGTAATCTAAATGGCCGTATTGAATCGAGATATACACGATCGCGATCACAAACAAACGGCTGAGAAACCATTCCAATAGTTCGTATTTCCGCCACAGTTTGCGCTTAAAAAAGAAAATCTCGTGGTAAAAAAACCTCGCAGCAATCAACCACAAAGGCCCGCCCGTAGAAACATAATGGTCTGGATCGTTATCTGGGTCATTGACATGGGCGTGATGCTGCATATGTACCCGTGTAAACACCGGAAAAGCAAAACCCAACATCAGGGCGCTACCGTGTCCCAAAATAGCATTAACTGTGCGATCGCGATGGGCTGCATTGTGAGACGCATCGTGAATCACAGTTCCCGCCATGTGCAAAGCCAACACGTTCAGTGTAAAACAGCACCACTGCGGCCATCCCCAACACCAGAAACCCAAGTTAGAAATCACGAGAATCGCTACTGCACTCAAAAATAGCAGCAGTGTCGGATTAAAGTCACCGGGAGGACTCAGAAACTCTTTCGGCACTGTCAGCGGCCGTCCTGCCTCCGACATCTTTGTTAAGACTCCTTAATATTTCACACTTGCGTAGTATAAGATACAAGCCGGACAATAGTAAAGTTTTATGAAAGAACTCTGTTCGATCGCCAGACACTAGCGTCTGCACAAGCAAAAAAGTATTGCTGTTGTACAAGGATACCAGTGCTAGAGTAGCCACAAGAACTCAGCAGAAGAAACAAAATCAATGGGTATGTCTGTATTTATGTCAAGCCTGAGAGCGGAAAAATTTGCAAAAAAGAGCGCTCTCGAAGAAAAAATTACCGATCGGTAAAAAGTCAGATATTCTATATATTGTTCAATACCTGCTTTTTTGACCACTATCAAAATTTTTAAGACTTGAGACTAGCGTCATTGCTTGTAGTGCAAAGATGAAACGTTAGCCGAAATTTAAACAAGAAATCCACCTGCTTCCCCAGAACACCGCTGATGCAATTGCCAAAAGCCCTACGCCGGACTAAAATCGTCGCCACCATTGGCCCAGCAACTTCTGACCCACAAGTGCTGCGCCAGCTTATAGAAGCCGGTGCCACAACTTTGCGACTCAACTTTTCCCACGGAACAGAAGAAGACCACCAGCGCAGCATTCGCTTAATCCGGCAAACGTCCTTTGAACTGAACCAGCCGGTTGCCATCCTCCAAGACCTCCAAGGCCCTAAAATTCGTTTAGGGCGCTTTGAGACAGGCTCTATAGTCGTCAAAAACGGCGATCCTTTCATTCTCACCAGCCGCCAGGTTCCCGGCACCGAACTCATTTCTTCCGTCACCTACGACCCCCTAGCAGACGAAGTTCCAGAGGGAGCAGTGATTCTGCTCGACGACGGCAAAGTGGAAATGCTGGTCGAAAAAGTAGACCGCGCGGCGCGGGAATTGTACTGCCGCGTCGTAGTCGGCGGGCCGCTTTCCAACAACAAAGGTGTGAATTTTCCGGGAGTTTACCTGTCAATTAAAGCGCTGACTGATAAAGACCGCAAAGATTTAATGTTCGGCCTCGACCAAGGTGTCGATTGGGTAGCCCTGAGCTTTGTGCGGAATCCCCAAGATGTGCTCGAAATTAAAGAACTGATTGCCAGTGCGGGCAAGCAAGTACCGGTGATTGCCAAGATCGAAAAGCACGAGGCGATCGAACAAATGGAGGAAATTCTCACGCTTTGCAACGGCGTGATGGTCGCCCGCGGCGATTTGGGAGTGGAACTACCCGCCGAAGACGTGCCGATTTTGCAAAAGCGCCTGATTGCTACCTCCAACCGCCTGGGCATTCCGGTAATTACCGCTACCCAGATGCTCGACAGCATGGTCAACAATCCCCGTCCCACCCGCGCCGAGATTTCCGACGTGGCAAACGCGATTCTTGACGGAACTGATGCAGTGATGCTGTCCAATGAAACTGCTGTCGGCAAGTTCCCCGTCGAAGCGGTGGCGACGATGGCGAGAATTGCGGTGCGGATGGAGAGGGAAGGAATTAAGCGGAATATTAGGAATGTAGAAGATATTGGTCGATCGATCCCCAACGGTATCAGCCAAGCAGTCAGCCAAATCTCCGAACAATTGAACGCCGCAGCCATCATGACGCTGACCAAAACCGGCGCCACAGCCCGAAATGTCTCGAAGTTCCGACCCAAAACTCCGATTTTGGCAGTTACTCCTCACGTAGACGTAGCCCGACAACTGCAATTGGTATGGGGAGTCAAACCCTTACTGGTGTTGGATTTGCCCTCCACCGGCCAGACATTTCACTCTGCCATGACAGTCGCCCAGGAAAAAGAGTTAGTGTGCGACGGAGATTTAGTGGTAATGACCGCCGGTACTCTGCAAGGGGTTGCCGGCTCGACGGATTTGATCAAAGTTGAAGTAGTGACAGCAGTTTTAGGCAAAGGCACCGGTGTGGGTTTGGGATCGGTGAGTGGCATGGCCAGGGTTGCTCGCACTGCTGCGGATGTAGGCAATTTCCACGCTGGAGAAATTTTGGTAGTCGAACACACAAGCGTCGCTTTTGTCGAGATGATTCGGAAAGCCGCAGGTGTGGTGACCGAGGAGGACAGTTTGACTTCTCACGCCGCGATTATCGGTTTGCGCTTGGGCGTGCCGGTGATGGTGGGCGTAAAGAATGCCACGCGCGTAATTCGGGACGGAACTATGCTGACGCTGGATATGCAGCGGGGTTTAGTTTATTCCGGGGCCAGAGGCGGCTCAACTGACGCGGAAGTGACCGTTTAACTGTTGGTGAGCTAGGAGTTGTGGAGTTTTGAATTAACTTCTACAACTCCTTGCTTTTTTCGCTTAGGTTGTGCTATAATTCAAAATTGTCTGTGCCGATGTAGCTCAGGGGTAGAGTATTCGATTCGTAATCGAACGGTCGTGGGTTCAAATCCCACCATCGGCTTTAGGTTTCAGCGATTTTTGTCTACGCTTTAGTCTATGAGTGAGATCAAACTGTGATCAAAACGCAGTTTAACTGCTCAAAAATGCTCTCGGCAAAGTAGCCGAGAGCATTTTTATTTGCCCTAATTCCTTGTGTGGTGGAGATTGTGAATTTTTTAAATTCATATCGTTTCCGGTTGCATCGGAATAATAAAATCGAGTCAACATTTAACACTCAACCATTGAGTTTTTCGACCCGCCCGTCAACAGTCAACAGTCAACAGTTAACAGTCAATATTTTTTCTGGGAAGCATTGATCGAGAGAGGACTTGCATTCCTGACTAGAAACATGACCTGGTATTAGTTCGGGGGCCGGGGGAGGCGAAAACTCAGGGGACTGAGGATTTGATTGAGAGTTCGCAGTTGTTCAGCAGTTCCCAAACAAATCAGCATATCTCCTCCTTCGATCGCAGTTTCTCCGGTAGGCCCGACAATCAAAGTCCCGCCAGCGCGCCGCACTGCTAAAACCAAGGCCCCCGATTGCGATCGCAACTTGGCATTTCTCAAAGTTTGCCCGACGTAGACACAACTATTGGGATCGACCAAAAATTCTTCCATGTAAAAAGAACTATCGGTACCCGTCAAAACACCATCTAAAAAATCCATAACTTGAGGCCGCAAAGCCGCCGCCGCCATGCGTTTTCCCCCGGTAATGTAGGGAGATACGACTGCATCGGCGCCGCCCCGCTGCAACTTCTTTACCGCTTCTTCTGTAGTGGCGCGGGCGATCGCCCGTACCTTCGGATTCAGAGTTTTCGCTGACATGACAGTGTATAAATTCTCGGCATCCGAAGGCAAAGCTGCTACTATGCAAATTGCGCGATCGATCCCCACATTCACCAAAGTTTCGTCCAAAGTCGCGTCTCCTTGCACAGCCGTGTACCCCAGTGCCAAAGCTGCCTCAACCGACTGCACCGCCGAATCTATCACCACAAAAGAGATATATTCGGCCTGAAATTCCAAGGCAATTTGGCGGCCAGTGCGCCCAAAACCGCAGAGAATGTAATGCCCGATCAAAGAATCTACCAATCGTCGCTGCTGCCTAATTCTTGCTCCTTCTTGAAAATATCCTTCAATCAGCGCTTCTGTAAAGCGGTTGACGATGAAACCAATCACAATCACGCCCATCAAAATCAGGCATATAGTAAACATTCGCCCGCGTTTGCCGAGGGGGTGAAGTTCACCGTAGCCCACAGTTGCTAGGGTAAAGACTGTCATGTAAGCGGCATCTAGCAAAGGCCATTTTTCCATCTGCCAATACCAGAGAGTACCCGTGCATACAATGCCCCCAAGGGCGATGACTCCGTTTCTTAGGTCTTTTTGCAGGCGCTGGTATTTTTGTTCTAGAGTTGAATACACCGATCGGGCTGACCTATTACCTATTACCTGCTACCAATTTTAACGATATCAGCCCTAGACGCAGGGGCGGTCAAAAAGCCAGTTTCTGCCTAGATACTTTGCTGCCAAACTCAAGAGTTTGACTCTTAACCCGGTTTTTTTTGCGTGAGTTCCGACTGATCTCCAATCCCGTCGCAGAGGTGGCGATTGTTTTGATTTGCGATCGGATTTGTCTGCAAATAATTGCGGACTCCATTACAACCCTGCTGCAATAAATCGTCAAGATTAAAATTCCACAGCATCACCGTACCGTCAGCACTAGCACTAGCGATCGCTTTGCCGTCTGGACTAAAACTCGCACTCCAAACAGCATCCTTGTTACCTTTTAAAGTTTTGAGCAACGTACCGTCAATGTTCCACAGCCTCAGCATTTTGTCTGTGCTTGCAGATAGCAAAATTTGGCTGTCTGGACTAAAGCTGATATTTGTCACTCCACTTGTATGCTTTAAAATACTTAGCGGTGTGCCGTCTTTGCTCCAAATTCTCGCAGTTCCCCCAGCACTTGCAGCCGCCAGCATGGCTCCGTCTGGACTGAAAGTTACACTCATAATTTTATCACTTTCCATCTGTAAAGTTCGGAGCAATTTGATATCGGTGCTGGCTTCGATTGACTGCTGTTTTTGCAACTTTTCCGTAACCTTTCTCAAACTCCAAAGTTTAACAGTGCCATCAGTACCAGCCACAGCAATTATCTGACCGTCTGGGCTAAAACTCGAGCTGGTTATCCAACCTCGCTCCACTTGAAAAGTTGACAATTCTTCACCGCTGATTTTCCAGAGTTTAACAGTGCCATCGGCACTGGCAGAAGCAATAATATTACCATCTGGACTCAAAGAGACGCTTGTTATTTGAGCGCTATGTCCTTTTAAATTGTGGATCAATGTGCCATTTTTTTGCCAAATTTTTACAGTTTGGTCGTCGCTTGCTGAGACAATAATCTGACTGCTAGGATTGAAGATGGCCCTGATAATTTTATCCGTATGCCCTGTTAATGTTGCTTGCAAAGTTCCATTAGTTTGCCAAAGTTTGATATAATTATCATCGGTAGCAGTCACAATTGTTTGACTGTCGGGACTGAAACTCGCGAAAGCAAGGGTACTGGCTTGAGTCTGCAAGCGGCGGCGTTCCCGAAAGTTGTAAACTGCCTGTTCGAGGGCGATCGCCACTCGCATCTGAATATCTGAACTCACTCCGAGCGATCGTTTCATTTCTGTAACAGCTCTGATGCTTTCTAGCAGAGCTTCCTCTTTTTTATCCGCAGCAAATAGCGTTTCTGATAGCAAACTGAGAGTGAGAATTTTGTTGTTTCTTTCTTCGATTGACGGTTTTACCCAAAAAGTTACTATCAGGATTGATATTAGTATGACTGCGGCTCCTGTAACTGTTTGCACTCTCAGTTGTTGCTCGCGCCAAAGTTTAACTGCAATCGCTTTTTTCTGCTTTTGTGCTTCGCTTAGTTCCTCTAGTAACTTTTTTTCGCGGCGCAGTTGTTCAATTTCAGTTTGAGTTTGTTTTTCGCGATCGCGCAATTTGGCAAATTCCGCTTCTTGACTCGCACCTAAAAATTGATAATCTTGGGTGCTCAAGCTTTTATTAGCCGCCCACTGTCGGGCATCTTCCAGTGCTTGACCGCGCAACAAGCGAGATTCGTCTTGACAATTTGTAGCTATCCATGCTGTTAGGGATTCAGCATAGGGGCGCAAGTCGCCGAGTGCTTTTTCTAGCCAGTCGTGGCTGAATATAGCTGCGTAAATGCGGTTGGATACGGTTAATTTTCCGGCTCGTTTTACTACTAATCCGCTCAGCCGCAATTCTGTTTGTTCGGGAGTATCATCCGCGCAGATTCCCCCACCACCTTTTAACAAGGGTAATTCGGGCATTTTATCGCCCCAGATTAAGGGGGGTTGGGGGGGATCGCAGGGTGGCAATATTTTTTGATATAGTCCTAATAACCTATTGGCATGGTGCTGACTCCTGAGAAGGCGATCGCGAATTGTTTTAATGTGTACCGGTTCATCGGACGATTCCCAATTATCAATAATATGAGACTGCACTATCTCGCTAATTAATAATTTATTTATAGTCAAATTTTTAGTTTTGCTTTCATCGATTGAATCTGATATAATAGAAGCAGACGCTAAGCTTTTTACATGATGCAAAATCAGCTTGCAAAGCTTTTGAGTCAGAAATGGCTGCCCTCCAGTCCAATCCAAAATCTCTTTTAAAACCTCTTGAGGATTGTCTACTTTTCCCTCGAATCCCTTTGCTAAAGGCAGAGCTTCCTGTAATGTAAAACCGTGCAATTCAATAGCTAAACCGATATTAAAGGGCGTGCGAGTTGCATCGCTAATTAAATCAGATGGCGTAGCTACTCCCAGCAAAGCAAATGTAATGCGCTGGTACTCTGAATTGTGAGCGCGTTTATTGTAGCAACATCTAATTAATGCAAAGAAATCGTCTAGCGGTTCTTGGAAACTCAGAACGCTATCAATTTCATCAATAAAAATGACGAGGTTTTGAGAAATTTTGACCAGCAGCAATTCTTCAATTAACTCTCCTAAGCGCTGCACCGGCGGCATCAACTCTCTCTCCCGCCACCAAGTCATAAACTCGACTGGGTTAAACAGGTTGAAGCTGCACAAGAGTTTGTAAGCGACGCCGCCGTACCACTTATCTAAAGAGACTTGCTGGTTGCCAATGTCCGAAAGGTCGATCGTAGCACAGGCAATGCCATCAGCCGAGAGTTTTTGTACAGTTCGCACTAGCAAACTGGATTTCCCCATTTGTCGGGAGTTGAGCACGTAACAAAACTCTCCGGCTTTGAGGGCTTGATAAAGTTCAGAGTCAGCTTGTCGCACTACATAAGTAGGTGCATTTTGCGGGAGACTGCCGCCGATTTGATAGTGGTAATCGACTGTCATTATATTGCCTCTAGTGATAACTTTGTCTCAGTTCTATGGTGCCTGTAGCACAAGCAATCTTACCATTTTGATTGGTGGGTTCTGGTGGTTTAATTGTACCAGCAGAATCAGCTCCGCACAATATAGATGTGGTCGTTATTTTATTTTTAGAAGCATTTGACTCAACTTTTGTAGCAGGAATTACAAAAACTCCACCGACAACGCTTTTAAGATATTTATGCTTTGAGACTCCATAATTAAATGTTGCTTTTTTTGTTGTATGGTGGGAATATTTATAATTTTCTGTCTCGGTTTTAATAATGCGAATTGCTAAAGCTTTAACAGAAGTGCTAAAAACACTTTTTTCGGCAAAATAGGCTTGCTGACGTTTGTTGATTAAGCTAATATAATCTCTGGGTTCCCATTGCTTGTTGTTCCTAAGCTTAACCTGAAAGGATGGCACAGCTACCGAAGCCAATACTCCAATCACGATTAAAATCGCTAAGCATCCACCAACATTCGATGCAAGGCTAGCTGATTTATAATTTTGTTGACTCATAGTTTTGTATCCTCTCTGTTTGTAGTAAAAACTTTAGTCCGGTAAATTTCAATTGAATGCCGACTTTATATTAGTAATCGACAGTCATTATATTGCGTATAGTTAGATTACTGGGGCCATTGTTTTGTACCTTTACCACAAGCAATTTTACCATTTTTATAGGTTGGTATCGATGGTTTAATTGTACCGGGAGAATCTGATTGGCACAAGATGGTTCTGGTTATTATTTCATCTTTAAGAGCATTGGAAACCACTTTTTTAGCATGAACGACAAAGACACCGCCAACACAGCTTTTCAAGTCTTTTGTCTTAGATAATCCATAATTAAATGCTGTTTTTTTAGTAGCTATAACTGAATATTTGCCGTTTGCTGTTTCTGTTTTAATGCGAATTTCTAAAGCCTTAACAGAAGTGGCAAAAGCACCTTTTTCTGCAAAGTGAGCCTGCTGAGCTCTGTTCATTGCATTAACATAGTGTTGGGGTTCCGAACCCTTTGCCTTCCCAGCCTGCTTCAGAAATGATGGCAGAGTGATCGCGCCAATGACTCCAATGCCCATTAAAAGCAATAAGCATCCGCAACCATTAGGTGAAATGCTAGCTGATTTAGAATCTTGTTGGCTCATAGTTTTGTATCCTCCCTGTTTGTAGTAAAGACTTTAGTCCGGTAAATCTCAATTGAAAGCCGATTTAATCTTGTAATCGACTGTCATTATATTGCGTATAGTTAGTTTGGTGAGACCATTGGTCTTGTGCCTTTACCGCAAGCAGTTTTACCATTTTCATAGGTGGGTTCCGCTGGTTGAATGCTACCGGGAAAATCAGCTTCGCAGAATATGAACGTTGTAGTTATTTCCTCTTTAGTAGCATTGGGAACAAAGTTTTTTGGCGGAAAAATAAAAACACCGCTGACATAACTTTTTAATTCGTTTTCTTTTGCTACTGCATAATTAAAGGCTGCTTTCTTAGTGGCGCGAATTGAATACTTGAAAACTTTTGTCTCTGTTTTAATGCCAATTCCCAAAGCCTTAACAGAACTGGAAAAAGCATTTTTTTCGGCAAAATAGGCTTGCTGACCTCGGCTCATTGATCTAACATACTGTATCCCTTCCATTTTCTTATATTTACAGCCCTTGCAACCACCCAGAAATGATGGCAGAGCGATCGCACCAATTGCTCCAATGCCCATTAAAAGCAATAAGCATCCGCAACCATTAGGTGAAAGGCTAGCTGATTTAGAATCTTGTTGACTCATAGTTTTGTATCCTCCCTGTTTGTAGTAAAGACTTTACTCCGGTAAATCTCAAGTGAATGCCGATTTGAGCTTGGTAATCGACTGTCATTATATTGCGTATAGTTAGATTATTTGGACAGTTGTGTTGTGCCTTTCCCACAAGCAATTTTACCATTTTCATAGGTGGGTTCCGCTGGTTTAATTGTACCGGGAGAATCAGCTTCGCACAATATAGACGTTGTA
>NZ_JAUBSD010000001.1:79957-91302 GCF_036704575.1 Microcoleus sp. K5-D4 | reverse complement strand
TTTTACCATTTTCATAGGTGGGTTCCGCTGGTTTAATTGTACCGGGAGAATCAGCTTCGCACAATATAGACGTTGTAGTTATTTCCTCTTTAGCAGCATTTGGCTCAAAGTTTTTAGCAGGAACTAGAAAGACACCGCCCACATAAGTTTTTAAGTCGTTTTTCTTGGATACTCCATAATTAAATGCTGCTTTCTTAGTGACCCGAATTGAATATTTGAAATTGGTTGTCTCTGTTTTAATGCCAAGTCCTAAAGCATCAACAGAAGTAGCAAAAGCACTTTTTTCTATAAATAGAGCTTTCTGTGCGTGATTCATTGAGCTAAGATACTGTTTTGCTTCAAATGTCCTAGTCTTATCTTGCGGGCCAGCAATAAATAATGGCAGAGCGATCGCGCCAATTACTACAATGCCCATTAAAAGCAGTAAGCATCCGCAACCGTTATAAGTTGAATTGCTCATACTTGATTCTTGATGTTTAGTCATGGTGTTGTCTCCTTAAATGGTATATACAAGGCGAATTAAATTCGGCGAGGCCGAGCCTCTGGAACTGCGTTACCAGGATCTTCCTGGTAACGAGGAAAAGGAGGAAATACTAATCTCTAAGCTCGCAGCTTTTGTACTTCTTTCCGGTCAATGGATGTGGGCTGAACCACTTTACTGCCGATCGCAAAATCGCGCAATTCCACTCTCGTAAACTTCACACCCCAAGGATCTGTCGCTGTATCCAACTCCTCTACTAAAGCATTATTGATTTCATGGCGAGCCGTGTAAAGTTCCTCCAGAGATAATGTCGCAATGTGAGTCCGAATTGAAAGAATCAGCATATTTAACATCGCTTCCTTGAGATTCTGCACCTTGTAGGAAGCTTTTTCTAAGTCAATAATTCGCCAGTAAACAATAAATTCAACGGTAATGGCAAGGCGATCGCGCGTCGTGCATTCTTGCGGTGGCAAGTTTAAAATTTGCTCGCGCAGAGTTTGTTTATAGGCAACTGTTTCCACAAAGGGAATCAAAAAAGTCAAACCAGGTTCAAGTTTCTTGCGATCGTACTTTCCGAAAATTTCAACTAAGGCCTCATCTCCTTGACGGACGATTTTGACGCTGCTGGCTAAGGATACTCCGGTGATTGCAAACAACACCATCAAAAAATACTGATACATAATGAATCTCCTGGTAATTTTAAGCTGTGAACTAAAGAGGAATTGAGGTTGCGACTAAGGTTTAGCCGTTGATGTGAATTAATTTGTCAGGTACAACAATCAGCGTGTTTCCTTCGCGGCGCAAAACGTAAACTTTTTGTCGGGGTGCGATCGCACCTTGGGAATCTTCATTGCGAGCTTTCCACGAAGCCCCTTCATAAATCACCATTCCGGTTTCTCCGGGGAAAATTTCGGAGATAGTTGTCGCTTCGGTTGCTTCGGGAATCACAAACTTTTTGCGGACAATAAAAATTGGTCGAATCCAAATACTCAGCGCGAGGGCTATTCCCATCCAGTAGAAAATCTGCCAGTCAAAATCTTCATACATTATGTTCGCCCAACTAAACTGAAATGCTACAGATCCTCTCCACAAAATAAAGGATTCAATTAAAGCCGAAGCTCCCATCATTAGCACGTAAAACCTGTATTTCTGGGGCTGAGTTTTGATGATTAATAACTCGATCGCACTAAGCACAACTCCCAGCAGCAGCCAGAATAGGGGCGGGGTGAAGGCGAAACCGGGTTGATTAGTGGCTGAGGCCAGCGACCAAATTAGGATAGAATGCACAATGCTTTTACCTCGTTGCGATGTAGCTCAACCTTGTTATTTCTAATCTAATCAGGTGGCTATTTGAGTTGGCGACTGAGTTATTGGAAAAATCATCGACTTTTCATCGACTTTTCATCGACTTTAGGGACGGTTGGCATTTATGATGGTTTCAGTGTTTTGATTGTGATAAGCAATGCCACGATCGCTAAGGGTGCGCGAAGAGTGCATTCGCGCAGTTAAATCCTGTCTCCTGAGAAATGGCTTTCCCAGTCAGAAAATCCTGGCTGAGGATTTAGGGATGGCGCAATCTACTGTCAGCCATTTTCTGAATGGCAAACCTGTGGATTATGCCAATTTCATCGAAATTTGTCGCGGATTGGGGCAGGAATGGCGCGATATAGCCGATTTTGACGCGAATTCAGAGCCAGAGGAGGTAGTGCTGGTGAGGGCAAAAGTGGCGATCGTCTTCGAGGGCTTTCCTTCGGATCGCTTCGCTAACGCCAACGCCCGATCGACCTCAAACACCACCCTTTCTCAGCAGTTACACCAAGCTTTGAGTGCGGGAGGGTACGAAGTCTTTTTTATTAACAACAGCAGCGACTCAGCCTCATATTTAAAGCGTTGCGATTATTTGCTGTTGCTGATTTCCCAAGAATCGGCCGCGAGCGAAATGATATTGGAACAAGTGCAGCTAGCCAAAGAATTGCACAATTCAACTGCTCATAAACCCGCAATCTTACCGATTTTACTTGAATTAAATACACCGCTTTCTTTTGATTTACTGAGCTATTTAGCAGGAATTCAGCCCTGGCTGTGGCGCGGTGTTGGCGACTCATTTAAGTTATTATCACAAATTTTAACGATTATCAAAGAAGGTCGCACATCGTTAACTGCCGACCATGAATTAGCTGTAGAATGGAACGGAATTACTAGCACCAAACAGTCAATAATTCAACCTCTGCCAGCAGCGCCGCCAGAATTGCCGGGAGGACAAGTTGAAATAGCTTCTCGTTTTTATATCGATCGCCCTCCGATCGAATCCCGCTGTTACGAGACGATCGCCCAACCGGGAGCGCTGATCCGCATAAAAGCACCCAGACAAATGGGCAAAACTTCCTTGATGGCGAGGATTTTGCATCACGCAGAACAGCAAGGTTCTCGCACGGTAGCGCTGAGTTTTCAGCTAGCCAATAGGAAAATATTCGCTAATTCAGACACATTTTTGCAGTGGTTTTGTGCTAGCATCGGTCAAGAGTTAGGAATGCTGGAGCAGTTGCCCAAGTGTTGGGAATTAGCCGATTTGATTGGCAGCAATCAGTGCTGCAAGGCTTATTTTGAACAGTATTTGCTTTCAGAATCCTCAAAACCTCTGACGTTAGGCTTGGATGAGAGCGATCGCCTGTTTGAATCGCCGGAAATTGCTGATGATTTTTTTGGCTTATTGCGAGCTTTGCATGAAGAAGCAAAACGGCGCGATATTTGGAAAAAGTTTCGTTTGATTGTGGTGCATTCGACGGAAGTTTATATCCCGCTGGATGTGAATAAATCGCCGTTTAATGTGGGTTTACCGATTGAATTGCCAGAGTTTAATTCTCAGCAAGTGCAAGACTTGGCAAAGCGGCACGGATTGAATTGGAGTGGGAATGAAGTTGGAGACTTGATGGGGTTAGTGGGCGGAAATCCTTATTTAGTGCGGCTAGGAATGTATCATATTTCACGTCAAGATGTGACTTTAGATCGGTTAGTGAAAGAATCTGCAACTGAAGCGGGAATTTACAGCGATCATTTGCGGCGACATTTATGGAATTTAGAGAAATATTCGGAATTAATGGAGGCGATGAGAGAGATTGTGAGTGTTTCCCAGCCAGTTAGAGTGAGGTCAGAATTGGGGTTTAAGTTAAATAGTATGGGGTTGGTGAAATTGGATGGAAATCATTGCATTCCCAGATGTCGGTTGTATCAGGAGTATTTTGGCGATCGGCTAAATGGCAAATAATATGGAATTATTAAACCGCGAAGATGCTAAGGACACGAAGGAAGAACCCCCCCACCCCTAGGGCAGTTTCATTATCAGAAAAACCAGGATTTTGTAGGGGTAGTGCCCCCGTGCCTACCCCTCCCCAGCGACGCGATCCATTGGCATTGCAGCGATAGAGCACGGACACGGAGGCACCGCCCTACGAAAAATGAAACCGCCCTGCCCCTTGGGGGAAATGAGGGAGAAAAGAAGTAGATAGTTTTCTGCCGGGAACGGAGTAATGAAAAGTCGATGAGAAGTCGATGAGAACTCACTCAACTTCTCAAATAGGCACGTGATTTAATAGAAATAGAGTAGAAGCAAGGCGCAGTAGGTGAGGTTTGCAAGCCCCACCGCACTCAATGGACTGGATGAAAACGACGCTAAAAATAACTTGCTTGTTTTTCTTGGCATCGACTGTTCGATTAGGCGATATTAGACAAGCTACCCGTGCACTCGCTGTTTGACTCTAGAATCCCCATGTGTTTACGCTGGGGAGTAGGTCAATCACTTGAAAACTACTCTGCTAACACATTTGGACAACTACCATGCAGCTTAAAAAAAATCCTCAACTCGATGCACTCAACAAACAAGCAGTATCGAGAACAACCATGCAGCTTAAGACAAACCCTCAACTCGATGCACTCGATAAAAAAGCGGAATCTTCAGAAAAAAATATTCTCCCTGACAAAAAACGTAAATCATGGGTAGGAATCTTACTGAGGATCACTTTTATTTACTTTCCTCTGGGCAGCATAATAGTTGGTGCGATCGCCCTCCCTTCTTTTGTCGGTTGTGGTGGCAAGGCGAAGCAATCAGAAGGTAAACAATATGTTAGCTCAATGAACAAAGGTCAACAAGCAATATACGCCGAGGAGGGCGCATTTTCCAATTCCGTTAATGCCCTAGGCCTCGGCATTAAAACTCAGACAACCAACTATAACTATTCAACTATATCTACCAAAAATGCTGCGTTTAGTTATGGTCTAGCCCGCAGCAATAATCTTACTAGCTATGTCGGAGCTGTATTTTTAGTACCTGTTTCCCAAGCAGCTAAAAAAGGGAAGACTACTGTATCCATTCTGTGTGGAGCAAATTCTCCTGGAAATACCCAACCGCCTGCTCCTATCCTTCAGAATGGTAATCCTGTCTGCGCTACTGGTAGTAGCGACGTGCTTAAGTAAATATCGACATTAATCAGAATCTCATGTTACCTGAAATTGTCAAAGGCTTTATCGTCTTAGCTTGCATCTTCATTCCCCTCGAAAGAATCTTTTCCTTGCACAAGCAAAAGATATTCCGTCTCGGATGGGCAACCGATGCCACATATTTTTTTACAGGTCACTTTATTGGCAGATCAGGCGCTATTGTTGTGACTGTATTTGTGTCGCTGATAACTAATTTACTCAACCCGGAATTGCAAATCAAAGTAGCATCTCAACCTGTCTGGTTGCAGTTGGCCGAAGCAGTTATCGTTTCAGATATGGCATATTATATTGCTCACAGACTACTGCATGAAGTACCCTGGCTTTGGCAATTCCATGCAGTCCATCACAGCATTGAACACATGGATTGGTTAGCAGCAGTGCGGGTGCATCCCTGTGAGCAACTCTTTACTCAGATTTGCAAAATTATGCCTCTTTACTGGTTGGGATTTACCAAGGAGAGTTTAGTGGTTTATGCTCTTTACTCGGCGGCGATCGCGTTTTTAATTCATTCTAATATTAAATTAAAATTTGGTATCTTAAAATGGTTCGTAGCAACCCCACAATTTCATCACTGGCATCACAGTAAAATTCCCGGAATAAACAACAAAAACTTTGCTGTTCAGTTGCCACTGTTAGATTTGCTATTTGGCACTATCTATATGCCAGCAAAAAAAATGCCTCATAAATATGGAATCTCGGATTCTATACCTGCTGGATATGTCGGACAAATGTTCTATCCATTTTCAAGGATGATGAAAAATGCTAGATAAAAATGCAAAACCAGGTATTAATCGCTATTCTCGCCTTTTGCTGGCAATTATGGGTTTTGGCTTGACGAGTGTTGCTTCTGTGGGTGCAGTTGCCCTATTTCATCACATGGACATCCTAACTTTTATCGCCAGTTTAAATACGAAACAAGTAACTGTTGATCAATTGCAGCAGGGTAAGTTCAAACCAGTGATTTTGATTGATGTGCGATCGCCCGAAGAATACGCGGAAGATCGCATCGGTGAAAGTCCGCTGGTTCCCCTAACTGATATTGAGTTAGGGTTCGGTGTCAAGCAGGTGCAATCCATTGTCAAAGCAAGGGTTAAATCAGATCGACCTCAGCCATTAATTGTACTTTATTGTGCCAGAGGAGGGCGATCGGTTAAAGCATACAAACAGTTGGAAAAACTCGCTCGGTATTCCCAAGAATCTGCGGGAAATGAGACTAATAAGATTAAGGATATTAGCCTGAATGTTGTTGTCCTTTCAGGAGGTATCAAAGCGTGGCGGCAAGCAGTGCCGGCTCAAAAAGATGCCCAGATATTAGCTCCAATTACTTTGGGGAGTTTGATAAAGTCTCCGTCAGTCACCCTGCTTTCGGAATGAATCGGGGCAGTTGTGACTAAATTGATTTCTGTCAAATCTCTATCAATGGAAGGGTGTATACGGCTGACTGATTCGCTATGTTGAAAGTAATTAGCCAGAATCCTCAGCAATCTGCAACGGTTGGCTGTTTGGGCAGGCAGCACAATAATCAAAGTCATAATAAGTTGATTCCATGCAAAACACGGCAGATTTACTCCCCAAAATAGACTCGCCGAGTCTTCCCAAAAAGCAACCCGCACCCCCAAATTACGAAGCAGCCGATCGCCAATTTGTCAATTTGCTAGAAGTCGAGGATTTAGACAAGACGGTGGCGACAAAACCGTTACTTGTCAGCGATTTTGAAAGCGCGATCGCCTATGCAATTCAAGCAGCTTACCAACAGCAACCGGGCGATGAGGCCGCTCACCGCTTCTTGCAGCGCGTACTTTACCGTATCAACCGCCTCAACTTGTTTTGGTACGACGATTTGCGCCGCTACAATAACGAACGATCGCACTATTTGCGTTCTGTGCGCGATCGCATTGAGGAACCTTGGCAGCAGTGGGAACTGGCGCAAATCGACGTTGCAGCGTTGCAAAAATTGCCGGATGTCAAGCAAGCCCTGCGCGATCGCGCCGCCGCCGATGTCGATCCTCCGCTAACTGAGATCGATCGCTACCAGCGGGAACAGATGACTGAAGAGGGATACAAACACCTGCTGGCGATCGCGTCCTTCGACGGTTTAGTTGAAGCCAGCCGCCTTTCTCGCATCCTCGGCGGTGCCGGCAACGAAATTCAGTGCACCCTTACGCGAGTGCTGATCGAAGAATACGGCGGCGGTCGCCTCCCCCGCAAGCACTCGACCTTTTTTGCTCAGATGCTGGCAGAATTCGGGATGAGTACAGAACCGGAAGCGTACTTCGATTTAGTGCCTTGGGAAGTGCTCGCAAGCATTAATCACAACTTTCTGCTGACGGAACGCAAGCGCCATTTTCTGCGCTACAACGGCGGACTCACTTATTTTGAGGTGGCGGGACCCGTCGCTTACCGCAATTATCTAGCCGCCGCCCAGCGTCTGGGCCTCTCGCAGGCTGCGATGGGTTATTGGGAACTGCACATCAAAGAAGACGAGCGTCACGGCCGCTGGATGTTGGATGAAGTGGCGATCCCGCTGGTTGATAGATATCCGGACGATGCGTGGGAGCTGGTGTTGGGGTACGATCAGGAGAAGGCGATCGGCGATCGGGCTGGGGCTGCTGTAGTGCGATCGATCCAAGCCACAGAACACAATTAACAGCTATATCGTAGGGTGGGTCAGAGACTGATGCACCCTAGATATTGCACCGTTCTCAATAAGCTTTTGAGGAACAGGCAAGATGCCTGTTCCACAAAGAGTTTATTTCTTGTGGAACAGGCATCTTGCCTGTTGCTGACAATGGTGCAACATCTCAGAGGCACACTACCAGCGCTGTATTTTAAAATGCTGTCATTAACTGAATTAGCTCGATCGACAAATCTCTTTGCGACTTTTGGTGCTTCTTAAACAAAACTCCAGCCAACAGATAGATGTTTTCCGAATAAAAAGCCATTCCCTGTTCTCTGAGAGTGGCGATCGCGCTTTTCACTTTGGGTTCCGAACTATAATAGCCAAAAGTTAAAGGTGCAATTTCAAAATTCGCAACCGAGTAGCCTCGATCCAAGGCATAATCGATCAAACCCACAGGATTAGAATAGCTAGAAACCATCAGCAAAACTTCATCGCAGCCCAAAGATAAAAGTTGCTTAGCAATTGTCGAACCATCACTCCCACCGTGCAACAGCGGCTGGTAAATCTTATCATCCACCGCCGGCAAGTAAGGCGGATTTGAGATGACACAATCCGCCGACTCGTATAAAGGCGAATCAAAAAAAGAGCAATTGTTGACCGTATATTTTTCGCTCAGTTGATATTCCTTAATTTGAGACTGAGCAATTTTCCAAGCTACATTATTTAGCTCAAATCCCTGTATTGTCCCATCAAAATCACTTCTCAACAAAGACTTAATAACTGGACTTCCCTCTCCTGAACCAAACTCTACGATAAGTCGAGAATTGTCACTAGCATTTAACACTAAACTTTCCAAGCAGTGCGCGTAAAAATCCGATTCTTCCGGGCAGTGGAATACCTGTTTCAGAGGATGGGATGAAGTGAGCATAAATTCTGTAACAAAGTTGACTATTTTCAAAGTATCGAATAAGTAATATTCCAGCCATCTGTCGCAAGAGCTATTTTATCAACTTGTGCAATCTATCTCTTCCTGTGTTATCTGGTGCGAGCTAATAACTATTACTGCCGGCAGATTATCCAATTAACTAGATTAATCCGATTGACAGATTGCAATTAGAGCGATTGCTGGTGAGATAGTACCTAAGCTAATAATTGTAAATTTTAATAGTGTCAGATATGACCTTTTTTAATTATTCAGTTCCGCCTCTGCGCCGGAAACAGCTTAACATCGAGGTTCAGGAGTTAGAAGGGCTGTGGCAGGTTCAGTTTCCCCTTGGCAAAGATCGATTTTATTCGCAATTTTATACTTGTCTCGATCGAACTTGCTTGCTGTGGAGCTTGCTGTTGATACCCATATTCGGGACAGCACAATTTTTTTCTGTGAGTTGGATGCTGCAAGCAGGTTTGTGGTCAGCGCTTAGCCTCGTAGGTACAGCCGCAATGGTAAGCATGACATACTCTTGGGTCAAAATAGAACGCCTGATTTGGGTGCTTTACGGTTGGGTAATACTAATGTTATTAGGATTGCTGCTAACCGATTTAGCAATTTTTCTCAGTTGGGGAAAAGTGTTGGCGAATCTCTGTCCCCTGTGGTTGGGAATGAGCGGAATTGGGTATTTGGGGACGGGATTTGCAGTGCGATCGCGCGCGCTTTTAGCAGCAAGTTTATTTCACCTGTTGGGGATTTTGATTGTGCCTTTCACGAGCAGTTGGTCTTTCCTATTTACGGGAACCGTAATGGTATTTAGCTTGCTCGTTTTAGCCGAATTGCAATGGGATATGGGCCAGCCGGTTAACAAACTGCGTTAACTTCTGTACCACCGCGATTCCCACAGGTATCAAGGTAAAGCATTAACCAAAAGTGATGAGTACATTGCTAATGACTGATGATCTCATGCCCGCTAGAATAATGTCACTGCAATTGGTTGATAGTGAGGATTCTTCCTTCTCCTCAAAATTTGAGGAATGAAGCCCTCACTAAACAACGGATAGGGGTTATGTTAGCGGACAGGATATTACTGATGGCTGATAACTAATTGCCACCAGACTGTACAGATTTGCGGGTTTGGTTAGTATCGTCGCCCTTGTGATGCCACGTACCACCTTCGCCTTGAACGTATTCAGATTTTACGCTGTTCCAAGCAACGCTAGCAGCACCATCGGCGCTCATTCCATCTTCACTAGCGCTCTTAAAAGCGGCCTGAAAAATTTGTTTCGCTCCTTGGGGGAGTTCTTGTGCTTCTGAAGGTAAGGTATCAAATTGTTGTTCTGGCATAATGACCTCTAATTATTAAACACAAATTAAATCTTATATACTATAACCCACTCCTTTCCTCTCTCTAAAAGCCAGTTTTAAACCACATTTTTTTTCATACCGACGACAGATGTAATATTATTTTTTTTGAACTGCTTATGGAATTGAGTTGCCGTTGCTGGTTCAGCCGTGTTTGGGTAATTTCTTTTCTGAAACAGTCATTAATATGATTTCGGCTTTTTCACTTGCGAATTTAGAAAAAGCGATGAACATTAGATAGCCAATTCTGGCAATAATTCGATACAGCATACTTGATATCTGCTTGTGAAATGTGTTAGAAAATAAGCGCTATCTGGCATAGTGTGGGCTTTACTATATCAGAGTTTAGCCGATCGCACTCTCAAGCAATTCTGACGAGTGCGCCGCCGCTGGTTAATGTAATCTCGTGCGGGTTCGACTTGGATAGCCCTCAGTTCGCCTTCCTATTTTAGGCTAGTCAAAATCCAGTCCAAAGCCCTGCTGTTGCGCGGTCGCAGGTGTTTTAGCGAATCAAAACGGTCGATGGGGCGTTTTGAGAGAATTTAGTTTCGGGGAAAGTTTGAGCGGTATTCTGTCAGCGCCCAAATTGCCAGCAGCAAGTTAAGGAAAAATAGCGCTCAAACAATTTTTAAACTAACTCCTATGGCGTAGGCCCAACCCAAAATTGACGGTGAGAAAATCAATAATTTCTCTCTCAAAGCACCAGCCGCCGGAGAAAATTTATAGGAACAACCGCGCGCTTTTCTCAGAAACCCGGTTGATGCGTATATGTCTCGTTACTCAACCCAAAATTTTTCAGATCAACCCGCTTTTTATCCCCCGTACACAAATTTTGATTGAGCTAGTCGGCCGCTCAATCAAATTTCATCCACCACCTGAAATAAAAAGCCATTTTGTCAAATATTCCTAAAGATGAATGGCGAACTTGAACGATACCTAATAGCTTATAAACTGTTAACGCGGCGGTCTAATTTTTCCGTGGGAAACAATCCAGGAAACGGGACTAAATATGCTCCCTTACCTTCATTATTCCGCAGCGAAGGTTAGAAAATTTGCACGTTACGCTGTCAATTTGACCCTGCGGTTTTGGCATCACAAGCGATCGCAGCACTCTATGCAAAAGCAAGCATTACCATGAAATCTTCTAAATTGTTGAAAGTTGTTTTAGCAAGCGCTTGTACTTTAGGTTTAGCAACGGTTTCCTTAGCAGTGCCTGCTTCAGCCCAGTCGGGCGGTGCTGGCGGCGGTGCTGGTGGCGGTTCTGGCACAGGTACAAGCGGTACAAGCGGTACAAGCACCGCTACAACTGGCACGGGTACAAGCGGTACAACCGGTACGACTGGCACGGATACAACCGGTACAAGCGGTACGAGTGGCATCGGTACAAGCGGTACCAGCGGTACAAGCGGTACGACTGGCACGGGTACAACGGGTACAAGCGGTACGACTGGCACGGG
>NZ_JAUBSD010000001.1:0-79857 GCF_036704575.1 Microcoleus sp. K5-D4 | reverse complement strand
GGTACAAGCGGTACCAGCGGTACAAGCGGTACGACTGGCACGGGTACAACGGGTACAAGCGGTACGACTGGCACGGGCACAACGGGTACAAGCGGTACGACTGGCACCGATACAACCGGTACAACGGGTACAAGCGGTACGACTGGCACCGATACAACCGGTACAACGGGTACAACTGGTACGACTGGCACCGATACAACCGGTACAAGCGGTACAACGGGTACGAGTGGCACCGATACAAGCGGTACAAGCGGTACGACTGGCACCGATACAAGCGGTACAAGCGGTACAACGGGTACGACTGGCACCGATACAACCGGTACAACGGGTACGACTGGCACGGGTACAAGCAGTACAACCGATACCACTGGCACCGGCACAAGCGGTACAAGCGGTACGACTGGCACGGGTACAACGGGTACAACTGGTACAACTGGTACGACTGGCACGGGTACAAGCGGTACAACCGATACGACGGGCACGGGCACAACGGGTACAACCGGTACAACAGGCACCGGCACAACGGGTACAACCGGTACGACAGGCACGGGCACAACGGGTACAACCGGTACAACCGATACCACATCGACGCCGGCTGATACTAATTCTGGAGTTTTGAGTGCTCGGCGCGATAGCCCCAACAATTTCGGGTGGCTGGGTGCCTTGGGCGCCTTTGGTTTGATCAACTTGTTTCGGAAAGGCAGTACACCATCCCATCGGTAGTTTCGGGCGATTCCCTACGGGATAGCTTCGCTTCACGTACTTTTGAAAACAACTTAGAGGCTTAGAAATTCATGACTTCACTCAATCGCAAAAGTTTGTTCAAAAAATTGGTAACAGTTGCCGGAATTGCCGGCGTTAGTTCCTTGATAGCTGTGCCGGGATTCGCAGAATTAAACCGCCAGACTCACGGCTTCAACCAGTCGGGCGATCGAGTTTTTGAGCTTGCTGATAGCGACTTAAACGATCCTAATTCTCCGGGACCTTCTGTTACAGATCCTAACAACAACAATCCTGGCGGTTCTCCCAACACTCCAAATACCCCCACCAACAACACTCCCGGCCGTTCTCCCAACACTCCAACTACCCCCAGCAACAACACTCCCGGCCGTTCTCCAAATAGCCCCATCAACAACACTCCCAGCCGTTCTCCCAACACTCCAACAGGTGGCGAAACTTCGCCTAATTCTCTCAGCAGCCAAGACAGAAACTTTGTCATGCAAGCAGGTCAACTTGGTATGCTGGAAGTGGAGCTCGGCAGATTGGCAGTGCAGCGCGGTTCTAGTGCTAGTGTGAAACAATACGGGCAAGAAATGGTTGACGAACACACCCAGGCTAATCAAGAACTGATGCAGGTAGCAACGCAAAAAGGCGTAAAACTGCCAACCGAAATGAGCAGCCAGAACACAGCTTTGATGGAGCGACTTTCGGGACTCTCCGGTAGAAGTTTTGACACTGCTTACAAGCAGGCTATGATCGAGAGCCACAATCAGGCTATTTCTCTGTTTCAGGCTCAATCTCAACAGGGACAAGATGCCGACTTGAAGGCTTGGGCCACCCAGAAGTTGCCGAACCTTCAGGCGCACTTGCAAATGGTTAACCAAATGTTGGCAGATACCAGCCAGCCCCAATAGGAGGTACAGGAGGTAGAGTGCGATCGCCTAAAAGCCAATCGCACTCTATCTTTGCCGAGCAGAGAGGGAACAGCAATAGATTCTTTTAAACTCTATAATTTTTGAGAACAATGGAAGATTTTCTCCGCAGGTTGTTGGGCAGCAATATTACAGCGACGTGGCTGTTATTAATCGTAGGGTTTTGCTGGATTGCTTACATACCCGGTCGTCTGAACAATTAAAAATTATCCATTAAAACTTCAAAATTAACTAGGTAGGCGCAAATAAACCTTACCGTTGAACAGACTAAGTTATAGGGTGCCTTAAAGCCTCAGATTTTCTACGATATTTCATGCCATATCTCTGACACACGCTACAACTTAGTCTAAATTAATCATTTTTTAACAGACAGGCGTTCGATCGCCCGATCGCGGAAACAAGCAAGTGCGATCGGGCGATTTATTCAAACTACACAAAATTAATTAGCCCTCAGTTTCCACAAAAACACTCACCGCCGCCACAGCGATTAGCATTTCATCATTTTTATCATTCAGAGAGGCGATCGCCCTTCCTGGCACAATCATGCCTCCTTGCTCCACAATCAGAGTTTTGCTGCCAAAAGGCAGCACCGCCAACACCTCCTGTTCCCGCACTTGTTCCGGGTAAGGAACAGCCACCTTAACCTCAACAATCATCTGATTCGGGTCAGTCAAACCCGCCACTTCCCAGACGCCTAGGAGAGCATTATGGGCGATCGCATTCCGTACAGCCCTGGCACAGGCTACAGTCGGTTCTTGCCCGTGCTGGTCTACCCCCATCCCCATTTCGATGATGAAACATTTACGTGCCATAGTTGCCCCTTGATGGATTTTTGTTTGTAGTCGTTAGCGAAGCCCTCGAAGAGGATCGCACTCTTTCCCCAAACAATTATCAACCTAATAGACGGCTTTTGATATTATTTTATCAATCGCTATAACAACAAAAGAATAATACCAGTCTAAAAAAAATCCAACTGTAAGCAAGCTTCAAACCCTTATCAAATCAGCCATTCTCAATCTCAAATCTCAAATGGTATAACTTATGGTAATATAACCAAATTCAGCTTTCCTAGCGGACTGCCAAACTCATCGCCAGCTTGAATCATGGATAGTTTTCTACCAATTGCCTACTTTCAAAACCAATTTCTCCCCTTTACCGACGCCAAAATTTCCATAGCCACCCACGCACTGCACTACGGAACCGGAGTCTTAGGCGGGTTGCGGGGAATTCCCGACCCCCAAAATGCCGATCGAATATTGCTATTTAGATTAGACCGCCACTGTCAAAGATTAAGTCAAAGTGCCAGCTTCCTTCACTGCGATTTACCAGCCAGCAAAATCCAACAAATAATCATTGATTTTGTCCAGAAAAACCAACCCACAAAATCATTTTATATCCGCCCTTTTATCTACACATCCAGTTTAGGAATTGCCCCGCGACTGCACAACGTAGAAACCGACTTTTTTGTCTACGGATTAGAACTTTCAGACTATTTGCCCAAAGAAGGAGTCAACTGTAGAATTAGCTCTTGGTACCGCCAAGAAGACCGCAGTTTGCCCTTAAGAGGTAAAATTAGCGGTGCTTACATCACCTCAGCATTAGCTAAAACAGAAGCAGTACAATCAGGCTTCGACGAAGCTATTATGATGAATACTCAGGGAAAAGTCAGCGAAGCTTCAGGGATGAACATATTTGTCGCCAGAAACGGTAAATTAGTTACTCCAGGTTTCGAGCAAGATATTCTCGAAGGAATTACCAGAGACAGCGTTATAACTATCGCTAGAGACTTAGGAATTGAAATAACAGAAAGACCAGTTGATAAATCAGAACTGTTGATTGCAGACGAGATTTTCCTGTGCGGAACCGCCGCCAAAATTACGCCTATTAACCGAGTAGAAAACTATCAATTGCCCCAAAATAGACCCATCACCGAAAAGATTTTGGACAAACTCACCGCGATTATCGAAAATCGCGACAGCAAGTACAAAGACTGGGTATTTCCGATTAATCTTAATTAACCGAAAATACCTGCGATCGTAGAAGCGACTTCACTCGTTACCAGGCAGAGCCTGGTAAAGCAGATCCGGAGGCTCTGCCTCCACATTTCATGGCAGCCATTCGATGCAGAGCCTCTGGATAGCGGTTCCCAGCCAGAACCTAACAGTTGTTGTGGAGCAGGCATCTTGCCTGCTTCCTGCTAGGAACTACCCGCACAAAACAGCCGCGTGATGCCGAATGTGATCTTCCATAAAAGTAGCTATAAAATAATAGCTATGATCGTAACCTTCCTGCATCCTTAAAGTTAGTGGCTGTCCCGCTTTTGCACAAGCCTCCGCGAACACTTCTGGCAACAACTGCCCGTCAGCCAGATACGAATCAGCAGTGCCGCAGTCAATCAGAATCGGGCGGTTGTATTTCGCCTCAAGCACCAATTCGCTAGCATCCCAAGCCTTCCACATATCTTTGTTGCCACCGAGGTAGTGTCCAAATATTTTTTGTCCCCAAGGGCAGCGCATTGGCGCGGAAATAGGTGCAAAAGCGGAAACTGAAAGATAGCGAGAGCCATTTTTCAAACCGCAAATTAAAGCCCCGTGTCCGCCCATCGAATGACCGAAAATTCCCTGTTTTTCGGGTATCGCTGGAAAATTTTCGGCGATTAAATTGGGCAATTCATCAACCACATAACTGTACATCCGATAGTGAGAATTCCAAGGTGTGGCTGTCGCATCCACATAAAAACCCGCACCACTTCCTAAATCCCAATCGTTATCTTCGCCGGGGATGCCAGTATTGCGTGGGCTAGTGTCGGGGGCAACCAACATTAACCCGTATTTTGCCGCAAATTGTTGCGCCCCCGCTTTTGCCATAAAGTTCTCTTCTGTGCAGGTTAAACCTGATAGAAAATACAAAACTGGTACGGGGTGAGATAAAGCTTGCGGCGGCTGATAAACAGCGAATTTCATCTCGCTGTTGCAGCTTGAGGATTGATGGCTATAAAAGCCGAGTTTGCCACCGAAACTTTTATATTCTTTGTGCAGTTTTAGGGATTCAGAGAGCATAATTGGGAATTGGGGATTGCGAATTGGGAATTGGGGATTAAGCTTTGTTCTATCCGTTACATCCGTTACAAAATCCGTTGCCGAACTTCTTCCTTCTCAAACTCAAAATGTCAACACTGTGCGAATTACTTCGCCTTTGTGCATTAAATCAAAAGCTTCATTGATCTTGTCGATCGGCATTACCTGAGTTACCAGACTATCAATATCAATTTTACCGTCCATGTACCAATCAACAATCTTAGGAACATCAGTTCTGCCTTTCGCCCCGCCAAAAGCCGTCCCTTTCCAAACCCGGCCAGTTACTAGCTGAAACGGGCGGGTACTAATTTCTTGACCGGCTCCGGCTACCCCAACAATTACGCTCACACCCCAACCTTTGTGGCAGCATTCCAAAGCTTGGCGCATCACATTAATGTTGCCGATACATTCAAAACTGTAATCAGCTCCACCTTTGGTTAAATCTACTAAATAAGGCACTAAATCACCTTCCACTTCGCGGGGATTGACAAAGTGAGTCATGCCGAATTTTTCCGCCATCTCTCGCTTGTCGGGATTCAAGTCTACGCCGACAATCATGTTAGCTCCCACCATGCGAGCTGCTTGAATTACATTCAAACCCACGCCGCCTAAACCGAAAACTACCACATTAGAACCCGGTTCTACTTTCGCCGTATTGATTACAGCGCCGATGCCAGTTGTTACGCCGCAGCCGATCAAACAAACTTTATCAAAAGGAGCATCTTCGCGAATTTTTGCTACTGCAATTTCCGGCAATACTGTATAATTAGCGAACGTAGAAGTTCCCATGTAATGGTAAAGTTTCTGCCCGTCTATGGAAAACCTGCTGGTGCCGTCGGGCATCACTCCCTGGCCTTGAGTCACGCGAATTGCTTGACAGAGATTTGTTTTGCGGCTCAAACAATATTCGCAGTTGCGGCATTCGGGAATGTAGAGAGGAATTACCCGATCGCCCACTTTGACACTCGTTACTCCCGGCCCAACTTCTGCGACAATCCCGGCTCCCTCGTGGCCTAAAATAGCCGGAAACAAGCCTTCAGGATCGGCACCCGAAAGAGTGTAAGCATCAGTGTGACAAACACCCGTGGCTTTAATTTCCACCAGCACCTCTCCAGCCCTCGGCCCATCCAGATCCACCGTTTCAATGCTCAAAGGTTGGCCGGCACTGCGAGCAACTGCTGCTTTTACTTTCATGCTTTCTCCTGCGATCGATTTGTCAATTCACCAGTCAATATGTATTGTATTACTTAATGTCAAAATTCAGCAAATCTATGACCAAATTAATTGTAATTACCGGAGTCAGTCGCGGTCTCGGTCTTGCCATGACCGAAAAGTTTATTGAATTGGGACATACAGTTTTGGGATGCGCCCGTTCTTCCGAAGCGGTGGAAAAACTCAACAAAAAACATAGTGCGCCCCATCATTTTACTTGTTTGGATGTCACCAACGACGAGCAAATAAAAGCTTGGGCAACAGAAATCCTGGCAAAAAATGAGCCGCCCGATTTGCTAATTAATAATGCAGGTGTAGCTAATCATCTCGCGCCTCTTTGGAATGTCAGCAACGACGAATTTTCACAGGTAATTGATGTTAATATTAAAGGTACGGCTAATGTAATTCGTCACTTTGTCCCGGCAATGATTGCTCGAAAAAGCGGCATAATTGTCAACTTTAGTTCGGGTTGGGGAAGGTCAACTTCGCCGGAAGTCGCGCCCTATTGCGCTTCCAAGTGGGCAATAGAAGGACTTACGCGATCGCTCGCTCAAGAATTGCCCGCAGGTATGGCAGCAGTTCCTGTAAATCCGGGGATAATTCACACAGATATGCTGGACATTTGTTTCGGCGAAGATGCGGCAAATTACACATCAGCCAAAGCCTGGGTGCAAAAAGCAGTTCCTTTTTTACTAAAATTAAAACCTTCAGATAACGGAATGCCACTGACTGTTCCTGGATAATACAGCAACCCTTACAGGATTTGCGAACATCTCTCTTTTCTTCTACTCAGCGCCCTCTGCGCTCTCTGCGGTTCATTAAAAAATTCAAAAATGAAATAAAATTGCTATATTCCCAAATCACAACTCTTTCCCCAAATAGCAACTGTGAACTTGCCGCTAACCTCCCCCTCGCAAACCGAAACCCGCAAAGCAGACCACCTGCGGATTTGCCTCGAAGAAGACGTACAATTTCGCGAAACTACCAGCGGCCTCGAACGCTACCGTTTTGAACACTGCTGTTTGCCAGAACTCGATCGCACTGAAATCGATTTAACCTCCACATTTCTAGGCAAAAAACTAGCCGTTCCCCTGCTAATTTCCTCGATGACAGGTGGCACAGAATTAGCCCAGACAATCAATTATCGCCTCGCCGATGTCGCTCAAGAATACAAACTGGCAATGGGAGTCGGTTCCCAGCGAATCATCGTAGAAAATCCTCAACTAGCTCCTACATTTGCAGTCCGGCGGCGGGCTCCAGATATTCTGCTATTTGCCAATATCGGAGCGGTTCAATTAAACTACAATTACGGTTTGGAAGAGTGCCAAAAAATTATTGATATTCTAGAAGCAGATGCCCTAATTTTGCACCTCAATCCGCTGCAAGAGTGCGTTCAAACCGAAGGCGATACTAACTTTAAAGGACTGCTAGATAAAATTGCCAAATTGTGCGCTAAATTACCAGTACCAGTTATTGCTAAAGAAGTCGGCAACGGTATTTCAGGAAAGATGGCAAAGAAATTGCTCGCCGCTGGGGTAGGTGCGATCGACATTGCCGGAGCCGGAGGCACTTCTTGGGCCAAAATAGAAGGAGAGCGAGCTAAAGATGGTAAGCAGCGCAGGTTGGGCGCAACCTTTGCCGACTGGGGAATACCGACAGCCGAGTGCATTGTCAGCACCCGCGCCGTAGCGCCGGATGTTCCCCTGATTGCCTCGGGAGGATTGCAGAATGGGTTGGATGCAGCGAAGGCTATCGCCCTGGGCGCGGATATTGCGGGACTGGCGCGGCCGTTTCTACAAGCTGCTGCGGAATCGGAATCAGCCGCAGCCCTTCTAGCTGAGGCTTTAATTGCAGAAATCGCCACCGTGATGTTCTGTACGGGCTGCGGTAATTTGGATGAGCTAAAACAATCTGGGGTTTTGGAAAGGTTAAGATAAAAGTGAGTCAGCAGTCAAAAGTCATTAGTCAGCAGTCAAAAGTCATTAGCTAATAACTATGACAGAGGATAATTGCTAAATCCTAGTTGCAGGAATTACCCATAATATCGTTTCCGCTGGCATCGGAAAAATATCATTCCGATTGCAGTGCGAGCGGGACGCTCGTCTCGGTATCATTCTACTCTCACCGGATATACTCTAACTAATGACTACTGACTATTGACTAATAACTAATTACCAATTATCTAATGAAAGATTTCCTAAAATATACCTGTGCAAGTTTACTGGGAACCTTCCTAGGAATGTTGCTGCTGGGCAGCATCGGATTGGGGGGACTGGTACTGCTAATTGCTGTGGCGGCATCGTCGTCTAAAGATTCAGGCCCGCAAGTTAAAGATAAGTCTGTATTGGTATTAGACCTTTCTTCAAATATCACCGACAGCAAACCGAGCCGTAGCACTGGCGCGGCGATTGAAGAAGTGCTTTCGGAAGATTCCGGCGATACAGTAACGTTGCGGACTGTTTTAGACACGATCGAATATGCGAAAAAAGACCCGAAAATAGTTGGCCTTTATCTCGAAGGCAGCTCGGATTCGAGCAGCACCGGGTTTGCCAATCTCAAAGAAGTTCGATCTGCCTTGCAGCGTTTCCGAGATGCCAAAAAACCCATTTTTGCTTACCAGATGGACTGGAATGAGCGAGATTATTACCTCGGTTCCGTTGCTAATACAATTGCCGTCAATCCTTACGGCGCTTTGGAAATCAACGGTTTTAGCAGTCAGGGAATGTTTTTCACTGGTGCTTTGGAAAAATACGGCGTCGGAGTGCAAGTGACTCGCGTCGGCAAATACAAGTCAGCCGTTGAGCCGTTTTTGCTCACAAAAATGAGTCCCGAAAATCGCCAGCAAACTCAAAAGTTGCTCGGAGATATGTGGGGAGAATACCTGAAAACTGTCGCTCCGAGCCGCAAAGTGACTGTTCCGCAACTGCAAGCGCTTGCAGATAATGGCGGAACTTTGATGGCTGACGAAGCTCTCAAAAACAAGTTAGTTGATAAAGTTGTATACTTTGACGAAATATCGACCGAACTCAAAAAACTCACAGGAACCGATCGCGAAAACAAATCTTTCAAGCAAATTAGTTTGAAAAACTATGCGAAAATTGCGGAGAATAAAAACTCAACTCACGCTAACAAGAAAAACCAAATTGCTATACTTTACGCCGAGGGAGAAATTGTAGACGGCGAAGGGGGCCCGACTGAAGTAGGAGGCGATCGCATCGCTCAAGAAATGCGGAAAATTCGAGAAGATAACGACGTAAAAGCAGTGGTTTTGCGCGTCAACAGTCCCGGAGGCAGCGCGACGGCGGCCGAAGTCATTGGGCGCGAAGTGATGCTGACGGGGAAAAAGAAACCAGTTATTGTTTCAATGGGCAATTTAGCAGCTTCCGGCGGCTATTGGATTTCGATGGGTTCCAGCCGCATTTTTGCCGAACCCAATACGATTACTGGTTCTATTGGCGTTTTTGGAATGCTGTTTAACGCCGAAAAGTTGGCTGCTAACAACGGCCTGACTTGGGACGTTGTGAAAACCGCCCGCTTTGCGGATACTAACACGGTTTCCCGTCCGAAAAATCCTCAAGAATTGGCGAATATTCAGAGGATAGTCGATCGCATTTACGATCGATTTATTACTAAAGTCGCCAACTCCCGCAAACTGCCGAAAAACAAGGTACAAGAAATTGCTCAAGGCAGGGTGTGGTCTGGTACGGCGGCGAAAGAGTTGGGTTTAGTCGATGAAATTGGCGGTCTTGAAGATGCTGTCAGAGAGGCGGCTAAGCAAGCTAAACTCGGCGACGATTGGAAGTTGGAAGAATATCCAAAACGCCGCACTTTGGAGGAGCGAATTTTGGAAAAAATTTCCGGCGTTCACGTTTTGAAACCCGCCACCAAACTCGACCCGCTAACGGCCGAATTTAAGAAAATGCAAGATGAATTGGCTGTGATCAAGTCGATGAATGACCCGCAGGGGGTTTATGTTCGCTTGCCTTTCAATTTGCGGATTGATTAATTAATACCAAGTCCGGGATTTTTACCCCTTTATTCTTCAGTTCCCCTCTGTTCGGACGAAAGTTTTGCTCTTGAACCGTTGCCAGCGCTGAGTCTGATAGGGGTTTTTAACCCGGATTTGGTAAAAGTAGGCTGAGGCATCCTACCAACAACTGAAAAACCCGGCTTCTTGAAGAAACCGGGTTTATGAATACCCTAAAAGTCGATCGACTGGGAATTGGCAATATTTGTTATGCAGCACGCTGAGTTAACAATCCCCAGATGAAAAGTAGAACGATCGCACCTACAACTGCAAAAGCTATGCTGGGTAGAGTCAATGCTCCGAAGGATGCTCCCCCGCTAGTCCCCAGTAAGACTTGACCTAGATAACCTCCCACTAGGGCGCCCAAAATTCCTAAACCTGTTGTTGCCAGAAAACCACCGCCTTGAGTTCCCGGATAAATGGCTTTGGCGATCGCACCGGCAATCAGTCCTAAAACGATCCAAGCAATAATTCCCATTTCTCTTTCTCCTGAATACTTAAACTTTTCTCGTCCCTTGTCTTATGTTCTTAGAATAACAAGCGCTATCGAGCCTTTACCTCTACCGTAGGGAGGAACCGAAAGTGGTAGAATTTCTCATCAATCGTCCCAGGTTGAGGCTTTTTAATATCTCAAAAGAGTTAACCCACTTTTTCTAGGGAACAAAGGTACTTATGCTCAAAGCAAAAGGGAAATAGGAGAATTTTTTCTGGGACTTTTTGTGTTTTACTGGTAAAAAAATTACAATAATTTTGTGAAACGAGGAAAGTTTGCGCCCGATGGATCTGACTCTGTGCATGATTGTGAAGAATGAAGAGGCAACACTGTCGCGGACTTTGGACAGCGTTAAGGGTGTTGTGGACGAAATGGTGGTGGTGGATACGGGATCGGGCGATCGCACCCGTGAAATTGCCCGAGAATCCGGGGCGAGGGTTTATGACTTTGAATGGTGCGACGACTTCGCCGCGGCGCGCAATGAGTGTCTGAAGCACGCCCAGGGCGACTGGATTTTGGTGTTGGATGCCGATGAGGTTTTGGTACCGGAGATTCTACCTCAAATAAAGCAGGCAATTGCGAGCGATCGGCTGCTGCTAATCAATCTCATCCGCCAAGAAATCGGTGCCTCTCAATCTCCCTATTCCCTAGTGTCGCGCTTGTTTCGCAATCGCCTCGATATCCGCTTTTCTCGCCCTTACCACGCCATGGTAGACGACAGCGTGGCTGAGATTTTGCAGAGGGAACCACAATGGAAAATAGCTTCTCTCCCCGATGTGGCGATTTGGCACTCTGGTTATCAAAAAGATGCGATCGCCGCAAAAAGTAAATTCCAAAAAGCTCAAGCAGCAATGGAACGCTATATCGCTTATTATCCCAACGATGCTTATGCTTGTAGCAAATTAGGCGCTTTGTATGTAGAAAGCGGGCAAATTGGGCGGGGAATTAATTTATTAACCAAAGGCTTGACTGCCGAGGCCATTGATGATTCTATTGTTTACGAGCTGAACTATCATTTGGGAATTGCTTATCGCCAGCAGCAGCAGTTTGCCAAAGCAAAAGAACACTATCAAGCGGCAATTAATACCAATGTGTTCCCGCCGCTCAAGTTGGGTGCTTACAATAATTTGGGCAATTTGTTCAAAGATGAAGGAGATTTGAAATCTGCTGAAAAAGCTTACAAAGCAGCTTTAAAAATTGACCCCAATTTTGCAGCAGGTCACTATAATTTAGGACTTACGCTGAAGGCAGCCGGAAATATAGCAGATGCGATCGCCTATTACCGACAAGCGATTAAAATCGATCCAGAACACGCGGAAGCTCATCAAAACTTAGCAGTAGCGCTGCTTAAAATTGGCAAAATGCCAGAGAGTTTAGCAGAATTCAAAAGAGCGATCGCCCTTCACGAACAGCGCCGCCCATTTGAAGCAGAACGCCTGCGCCGAGGACTACAAGAAATGGGTTTACTTTAAACTTGCATATCTACTTTATCGTTGCCCAATAATTTTTAGGGGCAATCCCCGATGGTTTCCCCTCGCTCCCCAAGGGTAGGCACTCTTGGCACTACCCTAAAAATTCTGAAAATTACCCGCAAAATCAAGCAATTATCTCTACTTTGCCACTATCCAAATCGTAGCGGCCCCCAACAACTTTAAGCTTGCCCGCTTTGACTGCTTCAGCTAAAATAGGCGAGGAGGATTGTAACTGATTGACATTCATTTTCACGTTAGCTCTGACTGCATTATCCCAGGCATCGCCTTTTTGACCTTTGGTCGAATCAACTGCAGGTTTAATCGCCGCCACCAAAGTGCTAATGTGACCCGGAACAGCTTTACCATCTAAAGCTGCTTTGACAGCACCGCAGCGTTCGTGACCCAGAATTACTAATAGTGGCACGCCTAATTCTAAGGTGGCATATTCTATATTCCCGAGAACCACATCGTCGAGAAAATTTCCAGCTACTCGAATATCAAATAAGTCCCCTAATCCTTGGTCGAAAATAATTTCGGGAGCAACGCGCGAATCAGAACAAGCCAGGATGGTTGCAAACGGATGTTGACCCTGTGCTACTTCTACAACTCGCGATCGAGCTTGGTCGGGAAATGTCCGTTTTTGCTCAATGTAGCGTTGATTACCCTCCATCAATTTCTTAAGAGCAGTGTTAGGAGTAATGTCAGTAGGAGTAATGTCAGAGATTGCCTCTGCCTTTGCTGCTTCGGCTTGTAAAAACGCTGGTGCAATGCTGGCCGCCAGCATCCCTGCACCAGCCCTCAGCATTAAATTCCGTCGCGAAATCATACCTGTTCTTTCGCTTTTAGTCATTGCTTGCAACTCTGTTCAATTGTTTGTATTTGTTAGCATAATATATACCACAAGCTCAGTCAGACTTCTTTGATTTTTCTTTACAAGCTGCTCCGGCACAATGTAAACTTCAAAAAAGTAGCCCATTTTTATTTCATTCATATTTTATTTAGTAGAGTCAACGGCAGTCATCCTTCTGCGGACAGGGATGCTAGAATGTATCTAAAACGACTATTTTTTATCAATGGCTCGAAATGTCATACGTCGCCAGCATTCATATCTATCCGGTCAAGTCCCTTGACGGCATAGCAGTCAGTCAAGCAACTATTCTAGCCAGCGGAGCTCTAGAAGGTGATCGCTCTTTTGCAATCTGCGATGCAGCCGGAGAATTTGTTAACACTAAGCACAACAGCGGAGTCCGTTTTCTACGCTTATCCTTTGACATCAAAAAGAGAATTGCCGGTCTAAAAATTCAAGGCACCGAACAAGAAATATTTTTTCATGTAGATAGAGAACGCTTTGGAATAGAATCTTGGTTGAGCAACTACTTCGGTTTCCCCGTCAAGTTAATTGAAAACTTGCTGACTGGTTTTCCCGACAATCTCGCTGCACCAGGGCCAAGCATTATCAGTACCGAAACAATTGCCGAAGTTGCATCTTGGTTTCCGAGAGTTTGCGTTAACGAGATGCGCCATCGCTTGCGAGCTAATATTGAAATAGGAGATGTCCCGGCTTTTTGGGAAGACCAACTTTTCTCACAATCCGATGAAATTGTGAGGTTTAAAATAGGAACAGTAATATTTGAAGCTATTCATCCCGGTCAGCCATGTATCCTATCTACGCGAAACTATGGGGCGAAAGCAGGCGATCTAAATTTTAAAAATATACTAACAGCCAAGCAGAAGGAAATCATGCCTGACTTGGTAAAAAAAGGGCATTTAAATCACTTTAGTCGGCTGATAGTTAACACGCGACTCGCACCTCAAGCAGCAGAAAAAATATTACACATAGGAGACGAAGTTCAAATTATCACCGTCAGCAACTCTCTATTGAATACCATTTCTGATTAGTTGTAGGTTACGAGTCTGATCAAGCCGGCGGCAACTCCAAAGAAAGTTGACCCAAAACACCAGTTCTAAAATCGTTTAACATCTGTCGCGCCGTTCGTTCGACATCTCCTTTATACTTGTCTTTTGCGACCTCGTGCAAATAATCTTCACCATTACTAGATGCTGGATCTAATTTATACCTGGATTTGAAACCAGATAGTGATACCAACGTGTCATCAGTCGCCTCCAGCCCTTGCAGCAAATCTACCATCGCTGCTGCTACTACCTGATTGTCGTAAGCTGCTTCGCCAATATCTTCGCAAATAGCTAATTTTATGGCATTTTCTTGATTGTTAATTCGGGTTGGGATCACTCCAGGCGCGTCTAATAATTCTATTTCGTCGGAAATGCGAATCCATCGGAGCGATTTAGTTACTCCAGCTCTGCGGGCACTGTCTACCACTCTCCGCCCTAACAGCCGATTAATTAAAGCAGATTTTCCCACATTGGGAAATCCCATCACCACTGCACGGACTGGACGGGGCAGCATACCTCGATCGAACCTTCTTTTATTTAGCTGCACCCCAGCATCCTGCACGGCATCCGCCACAGCGTCTACTCCTTGACCGTGCTCGGCATTAGTAAAATACGCAGTTTCCCCCTGAGCCTCAAACCATGTTTCCCACGCCTCGCGCGATCGAGGTGTAATCATATCCATGCGGTTGATGACCAAGACTCGCGGCTTGCCGCCCACCCAGCTCGGCATTTGGGGGTGATAAGTAGCCAATGGAATGCGGGCATCTCGGACTTCGAGCACCACATCTACCCGCTTTAGCTGTTCTTTTAATGCCCGTTCAGCTTTGGCAATGTGACCGGGATACCAGTGAATTTTCATTAGTTAGTTGACTGTTGACTGTTGACTGTTGACTTTTGACTTTTGTTACTTGTTACTTGTTAGTTGTTATTAGTTAGTGGTTAGTTGACAGTTGTTAGTTGTTAGTTGTTATTGGTTAGTTGTTGAATGACAACAGTCAACTGTCAACTGCCAACTACCAACAGTCAACAGTCAACTGACAACTGCCAACTGACTAAGGCACAATCAAAACTGCACAAGGAGACAGATTGATCACCCGATTGGTAACGCTGTCAGACGCCCCATCATCGGTTAAACCCATCCCCCGACAGCCCATCACAATCAAATCGGCCCCAATTTCGTCAGCCACATCGCAAATCGTGAAAGCAGGTTTGCCTTCCCGTTCGATGATTTCAGCTTCAATTCCCTGCTGGGAAAACATCGATTGGGCCTCAGAAAGAAGTTTGGCGACTGCTTCGGGGGAAGTCATCACCTCTCGCGCGGGGGCGTCGGCCTCCTCGGCTGGGGGCTCGACTACCGAGAGAATTACTAAGCGAGAGGCGTAGGTTTTCACGATATTGACCACCTTTTCGGCAGCTTCGCGGGCTTCTCGGCTTTGATCTACAGGAAATAAGACAGTCTTGAACATACTGCGCATCTCCGGGACGCGGACTCCGATAAAATGTTTACGTTGAGCCAATCAGTGCCGTTTGTTTCATCTTCCGTTTTTTGTACGGACGCGGTTGAATGCGTCCGAGGCCCAAGTGCAAGTGACCAGTGCCGCCATTTCAACGGAATTCGACAAAAACACACATATTAGGAGGTTAATCCTGTGACAAAAAAAACTGTAGCAAATTTATCGGCATCGGACTTATCGGGCAAACGGGTATTGGTGCGGGCGGACTTTAACGTGCCGCTCGACAACGGCAATATCACCGATGATACTCGCATCCGGGCGGCTCTGCCGACAATTCAAGATTTAGCGTCCAAGGGCGCTAAGGTGATTTTGTGCAGCCACTTCGGCCGTCCCAAGGGTGTGACGGAGAAGTTGCGCTTGACTCCGGTTGCTGTGCGGCTGTCGGAATTGTTGGGCAAAGAGGTCAAAAAGACTGACGACTGCATCGGTGATGAAGTCGCTGCTACAGTCGCCGCGATGCAAGATGGCGATGTGCTGTTGTTAGAAAATGTCCGCTTCTACCCAGAGGAGGAGGCAAACGACCCCGAATTTGCTAAGAAGTTAGCTTCTGTGGCCGATTTGTATGTCAATGATGCTTTTGGTACGGCTCACCGGGCTCACGCTTCTACTGAGGGCGTTACTAAGTATCTGAGTCCTTCTGTGGCTGGGTTTTTGATGGAGAAGGAACTGCAATATCTCGGCAGTGCGATCGACAATCCTCAGCGTCCTTTAGCTGCTATAATCGGCGGTTCTAAGGTTTCCAGCAAGATTGGAGTCATCGAAAAACTGCTCGAAAAGTGCGACAAACTGCTGTTGGGCGGTGGCATGGTTTTCACGTTCTACAAAGCTCGCGGCTTGAACGTGGGCAAGTCTTTGGTGGAAGATGACAAGCTGGAACTGGCTAAGTCTTTGGAAGCTAAGGCGAAGGAACGGGGAGTTACTTTTCTGTTACCTACTGATGTGGTAGTTGCTGACAAGTTTGCTGCTGATGCTAACACTCAAACTGTCCCTGTTGAAAGCATCCCCGACGGTTGGATGGGTTTGGATATCGGCCCGGATTCAGTAAAAACTTTCCAAGAAGCTTTGGCCGATTGCAAAACTGTCATCTGGAACGGGCCGATGGGCGTGTTTGAGATGGAGAAGTTTGCTGTGGGAACTGAAGGTATCGCTCATTCTTTGGCTGGACTTACTAAAACTGGTACTACCACAATTATCGGTGGTGGTGACTCGGTGGCGGCTGTGGAACAGTTGAATTTAGGCGAACAAATGAGCCACATTTCTACTGGTGGCGGTGCTAGTTTGGAGCTGCTCGAAGGTAAGGAATTGCCTGGTGTTGCTGCTTTAGATGAAGCTTAATTAAGTTAAGTAGGGCGGGCTTTGCCCGCCTTGCTGTCAGCAGGTCTATATCCTTGGCTGCGAAGCATTTTTTTGAAGATTTACCGCAGAGGGCGCAGAGAACGCAGAGCAAGAGAAAAGAGAGAAGGATATCGGTTTAAAGTCTATAGTTTGCTAGTATAATTTGTTTGAAGTAGCAGTGAGGTTTGTTTGTGAAACTTAAACTCTTGGCAACTGTAACGGCAAGTTTAGCTTTGTTTGGGCTGGCAGCTCCCGTTAAGGCTCAAAATCCAGATCATGTTAGGCAATTGCTGGAAACTAAAGAGTGCGAGGGCTGTGACTTGAGAAATGCTGATTTGTTCAAGGCTAGCTTGTACAGAGCTAATTTAAGAGGAGCAGATTTAAGCGGAGCCAATCTCTATGAAGCTAATTTGCTAGAAGCGGATTTAAGTGATGCTAATTTGGCAAATGCTAACTTAGTTAATGCCGAGATGTATGGTGCTGAATTGAATGGGGCTAATCTGCGAAATGCAGATTTGTCTAATGCTTTTTTGGGGCGAGCGAATCTGACGAGTGCTGATTTGGGCGGTGCTAAACTTTTGAATGCGAATCTGGGGGAAGCTTATCTGCTGCAAGCTAATTTGTCGAATGCCGATTTGAGGCGATCGCTGTTGTTTAGAGTTAATTTGAATCGTGCGAATTTAAGCGGAGCGGATATGTCTTTCGCGGATGTGCGCGATACTAATTTGCAGAATGCTATTTTGTCAAATACTAGGCTTCCTGGGGCTCAATTGACCGGGACAAATATTGATGCGGCGAATAACGTGCGGCAGGCTGATTTGGAACGTGCCAACTTGCGAGGTACGAATTTGGGGCCAGGGGTTTGCGTTATAAATAATTTTCCTTATTGTGTGTTGAATGTGCAATAATCTGCTTGCTGAGTGCGTCAGCATCCATTTTTTTGTCAGCTAGGGGGCTTTTTGATCCGGCCCAAAAACGGATATAAGCCCCCGACTTAAGTAGTGGAAAGATCAAAATTTTAGACTAAAGTTCCAGCTCCCAGAGGAATCTCTAGAGTAAATCTAAAATCTAAAATCTAAAATCTAAAATCCACAGACTGGCTGGCGCACCCTATGTTGATCTCCGAGCTAAGTTTGAGGGGGTTTGTATCCTCTTTCTAGGGCAAATCTCACAAGCTGGGCACGATTTTCTAACTGTAATTTACTGAAAATGCTGCCTAAATGAGCTTGCACAGTCCGGGGGCTAATAAACAGCCGATCGCTAATTTGTTTGTTAGTATAACCCTGGATAACCTCCCAAAAAACTCTTTCCTCGGCTGGTGTTAAAGGCAAAGGTGCAGGTGCTGGCAATACTGCAACAAATTGTGGTTCCACCGCCCTACCGCTAGAAGTTTGAAGCAGTCGGACAATTTCGGCGTGAATGCGGTGAGAGCGCTCTAACTGCGCTTTTACCTTAGCTAAAATTTCTTCAGACTGAAAAGGTTTTACCAGATAATCGTCACCGCCGATCGAATGACCTTCAACTTTTGACTCCAACTCGCCTTGACCCGACAAAAATATAAAGGGGACTAACTGTCCCAAACGGGTAGTTCGCAAACGGCGACAAAACTCAAACCCGTCCATTTCCGGCATCATGACATCTGAAATTACCAAATCTGGGGGGGCATTTTCAAACATCGAGAGCGCCTCAACCCCTGAATTAGCGCATTCCACCCGATATCCTTGACTTTCCAGGTACATTGCTAAGACTGTTTGACAGTCTGCTTCGTCGTCCACCACTAATATTCTTTCCATGACAGGCTTGCACCAATTCCAGTTGGACAGTTCTTGAAACTGCCAGTCCCAAAGTAGGAACTTAATTGAGTTTACCTCCTGCAACTTGATAAAGGCTCGCAATTTCAACACGCCACACTTTCTCAAATAGTCCCATTAGGGGAGCCTAGCGCATCAAAGGGGAAGCTGTAGAGCAATATGGGGAACAATCTCCTTCTTGGATTCGCCTATCATCAAAAACTACAACTTTTTAGGAGGAAGCGTCAACTTTTATGCAGAAAATAGAAGGTAAAAGAAATAATTTTACCCTATCAAACAGAAATCTTAGTGACACTTACACTATTCCTAGACCCGACATTGAAAGGTTTTTAGATTTTTCTGGTTCGGACACAGGTACAAAAGGGACAACGCGACCAGGTGCTGCTGCTGGGGGCGGCCCGAACAAACTCGGGGCGGCAACCAACATACTTTCAATTATCGGTGCGGGTTCGGGGCGACTGAACAGATAGCCCTGCATGATATCGCAGTCATGTTCTTTCAAAAAATCTAGTTCTGCTTCTGTTTCCACTCCCTCTGCAATTACAGTCATATTCAAACTGTGACCCAGTAAAATTACTGCTGTAGTAATAGCAGCATTTTGAGTATCTTCGCTGGCATTACGGACAAAAATTCGATCGATCTTTAAACTGTCAAAAGCAAATTGCTTAAGATATCCTAAAGTAGCGTAACCGGTGCCGAAGTCGTCAATAGCAATCCGAATTCCTAGAGCTTTAAGTTCGTTTAAAGTAGCGCCTGCTACAGTCGCATTTTCCACCAAAGCGCTTTCGGTCATTTCTAATTCTAAATTAGCAGGCTCTAAACCTGTAGTTTCCAATATTTGGACGATTCGCGCCTTGAGTTCCGGGTCGGACAACTGCCGGGCAGACAAGTTTACTGATATTGTAAAGGGCGAAAACCCCGCCGCCAGCCAACTAGCGGCTTGAGCGCAAGCTGAAAGCAGTACCCACTCGCCAATCTGAATAATTAAACCGGTTTCTTCTGCTAAGGGAATAAATTCGCAGGGAGAAATTATACCTCGATCGGGATTTTGCCAGCGCACTAAAGCTTCGGCGCCGATAACTTGGCCGGTAGCAATATTCACCTGCGGCTGATAATATACCTGAAACTCACCTTGTGCCAAAGCGTGGCGCAGCAAAGCTTCGAGAGCAAACTTTTCAGGAGAGAGAGTCGTAACCTTGGTGGAGTCATTAACTAAATCTTTGAGTCTGGCTTCTGCTTGGTGAAGCGCGACTGTCAGCGGTTGAGTAATAGTTTGCCGTTTCAACACGCGAGAAGCAATGGCTCCCAGCAATTCCGCCTTGGTAAACGGCTTTGTCAGGTAATCGTCGGCCCCCAATTCCATCCCCCGACGAAAATCGGTTTTGTCACTTTGAGCCGTGAGGAAAATAAATGGAATTGTTGCAGCTAGCGAGTTTTGCCGCAGAGTCCGCAACACGTCATAACCGTCGAGTTCCGGCATCTGCACGTCACACAAAATTAAATCCGGTATCTCCGAAAGTGCCATCTGCACCCCAACTCGACCGTTCTCGGCCGCAATGACCCGGTAGCTGTGAGATTCCAGGAGTTGCAGAAGAGTTTCCCGGATTAATTCGTCGTCCTCAATTACCAAAATTTTGAGCATGATACTTAGATAACAGATGGCACTATATATCTGAACCTGACTAACTCTAGCATACTCAAACTAGGGAATTAGTAACTGGGCCAATTAGCCAATAAATGATTAGCCAAATGGCTGAATATTTCCCCTCGGTTCTGAAGTCACAATCAAAGAACTGCCCAAATTGGGAAGATTTCGATCTCTTTCAAGAGCAGGAAACTGCTGCGCCCGACTCGTTTGATAAACTTTTATTACAAAATACCCAATATTTTTTATAAAAAAAATAGCCAACAGTTTCAGTGCGCCGGCGGCGGAAATTACTCAGGCTATCACTTATATGATGTCCGGTTAATTGTTCATAATTAGTCCGTGTTTGTACTGAAAAATAGAGTTTTCTCTCAAGGGATGAATCAGGATGCAGCGTCCTGATTCATCCAAAAAAAGATACTTGCTTTCAGACAACTGTCGTGGAGAGATAAAAATTTTAGATTAAGGTTCAATCTCCCAGATTCATCTGTGAAGTAAATCTAACATCTAAAATCGACTAACGGAGAACTTAATTATGGTTCTGTAACCCGAAATCCTATTATGCGCTGCCTTAATTCACAGGCTTAGTGGAATTCGCGCAAAACTTTTCATCTACAATTGCCGAAGTAATACTGACAGGGTGCATTGATGATGACGGAATAATCAGGTCTTGCGGAACTACCATGGTCTTTTTACAAACCAGCTCGCTACTGCCTACAGAGGCAAAGTTCCAAGCATAAAATTCGGGAGTGCTGACTGTCGCATTGGCCGGATGTAAACCTAGTGCAGTCACTAATACTAATCCCAAAGTCACTAAAGCTACGATCGCGAATCTCAGCATATTCTTTGTTTGAACCCGACAACTTATCTGATTGGTATTACCTTATTATTGCCTGGGTGGATAGAGAGCGTCAATAGCAGTTATTCCGCCGTCAGGTTCAACTCGTAAGCGATCGGCTCAGATGCTTGAGAAACTACCACAAATTCATAATAACCAGCATCATCCAGCAATCCAGACCAACTAAGCCCCTCTGCATCTTCCAGCAAAGCTCGCGCGCCCTTTGTCCGCCCCGGAGTATAAATTGACAGTAGCGTAGATTTGCGCGGTGCTTGTAAATTCACGCGCAAAGTTTGATTTTGAGCGAATCTGGCAATGTAAGCTTTCCCTTCTCCGGGTTTGAGATTGCCTGTGAGGCTTTTGCTGTTCGATAGGCGGTCAAATTCAACGCTTTCGACAGTTGCTCCAGCTTGTAAGGCTTCGAGTTCGTCGGCGGTAATTGCTTGCCAAATTTGCCCGATCGGCAAACCGATGATATTGCGATCGCGCGGCTGTTGTGGAAACCAATAAAAGAACCTAGCATCAGCCAAATCGTACAAAGCCCGACTGCTCAAATTCAGCTTGTTAACCTCTGTTTTCCAGCGATCGATATCAGTGGTGTCGTAAGTGCCCAACCGCGCTCTAGCGTCGCTGCTGAGATTTTCCAGCTTGTCGAGCAACTCGTCGCCGATTTTCTGCCACCTTTCGCGCCACTGGCGATCTTCATCGCCTTCTTTTAACAATCGTCCCCCCAATTCCGGGTATTTGGCATAAAAAGTCTCGTCCACAAGATTGACATAACCGTTATAGAATCGATCGTCAATTTTGAGCTTTACAAAGCGATCTTGCAAAGCATCTTCTTGCTGCTGCTTCGGGTTTGGAGGCTGGGGAACTTTCTGTACTTTTGATTGTAGATTTAACAAAGAATTGCCCGCAAACCAGCCAACTCCCCCCATAGTTGAGAGCACCGCCACCACGAACAAAACCATTTTCCAAACAGGCATTTTTTGCTGATTGCCAATAACAGCAATTCGCACCGGAGTTCCCGGCAGTTTTGGCGTGGGGGCGGGTACGGGTATAGGCGAGAAATCCGGCGGCTGCGTGAGCCCAAAATCCGGGGCTGGCGGCAAAGGTGGCTGTAAAGGCGGATTGCCGGAAAGAGCAAGCATTACCTCGCGAGCCGAGGAGTAACGCTGGCTCGGCTGCTGAGCAAGCATTTTATCCAGCACCAGGGACAAATTTGGAGACAGAGAACATTCCGCCCGCCAGTTCCAATTCAGCGTCTGGCTGTCGAGCAACTGATGCGGTTCCTTTCCAGTCAGCAACACCAAAACCGTGGCCGCCAGAGCGTACAAATCGCTGTGGGGAGAGACGATGCCCATCTGCATCTGTTCGACGGGAGCATAGCCGAGCTTGCCGATGCGAGTCGCGGGGGCGAGAGTGCCGTTAGCCTCAGCGAAAAGAGACTCTACGGTGGCGGCGACTTGTTTTACTCCGCCAAAGTCGATGAGCACGGGCATCCCGTCAGAACTCCGCAGAATCAGGTTGTCCGGGGAGATGTCGCGGTGAAGCACTCCTAGAGAGTGAATGTATTCGAGCACGGGCAAAATCTGCAGCAGCAGTTGATTGATTTCTGCCTCTATAAACCGCAAACCCTGACGCTTGCGGGCGTCGAGCAGAAAGCGGTAACTTTGACCGGGCACGTAGTCTTGGACTAGAAATAGGTAGCCTCGATCGCTGATACTGACGCGGAAGAGTTCGCGAAAGCGGGGGATTTGATTGTGTTGCAGCTTGTAGAGCACTCCTGCTTCCCGCTCGAACAGTTCCTCGGATTTTTGTAAAGCGTAACTTCCATGTACTTGGGGCGCAAATTCTTTTAAAACGCAGGGTTCGTTAAATCGGTGGGCGTCTTCAGCGAGGTAGGTGCGCCCGAAGCCTCCGTGTCCCAATTCGCGGACGATGCGGTAGTGGTTGTTGAGAGTTATGCCGGGGTAGATGGGATTGTTCATTGAAACTTGCTGCGTCGGATTTTCACGCTTGACTGAGACTAGGAGTTTTGGGCGATCGCTGAATTAATCTTGACATAGTGTGTCAGCGTTTATTAGTCGATCGGCAGCTTGGCTATCCCCTGTGGTTATTGTGAAAACAGCGGTTTTGTGCTATGGAAGTTTATCTACTGCGACATATTTTCGATCGACCTCAAAGTGTGTTCAAATTTTTAGTGTCCAGCCCAATGTGCGATCGGGTCGCGCCGCGCTACTAATTGAATCTTGAGCGATCGGGGTGCAAAATAGGCATTTTAAGGAGCAAATCATGCAGCCAGAACAGCGTCAGAGAGCAATTGGGGCGTTTGAAGAGTTTTTGAGGGCGCCGCTTGAGGAACGATTGCAACACCAGCAGAATCGAGTTGCCGAATCCGGGGCGATCGCGCTTTTTCAAAAAGTCGCGGCCACAGTACCAGCTTACCAGACTTTCCTAGCTGCACTTAACATCAATCCCGCTTCAATTCAAACCTTTGAAGACTTCCAAAAATTGCCGCTAATTACCAAAGAGAATTATTTACGCTGTCACCCGCTACCTCAGTTGTGTTACGAGGGGAAATTAGAAACTTGCGATTTCATTGCTGTTTCATCTGGTTCGACAGGAAACCCGACATTTTGGCCGCGTTTTATCAGTGACGAATTGCAAATTGCTGCTCGTTTTGAACAAATATTTCACGACAGTTTTTACGCCGACAATCGCTCAACTTTGGCTGTCATTTGCTTTGCGTTGGGAACTTGGGTAGGCGGAATGTACACGGCAAATTGCTGCCGCTATCTAGCGAGTAAGGGCTATCCAGTTACAGTTGTGACGCCTGGGAATAATAAGACTGAAATATTCCGAGTTGTGCAGGAACTTGGGGAGCATTTTGAGCAAGTAGTTTTGTTGGGATATCCGCCATTTATCAAGGATGTGATTGATAGCGGAATTGCTGGGGGTGTGGAGTGGCAAAAATACCGAATTAAAATGGTGTTTGCGGGAGAAGTGTTTAGCGAAGAATGGCGGAGTTTGGTGAGCGATCGCACTAATTCTGACAATCTATATTACAACTCTGCGAGCCTTTACGGTACTGCGGATGCCGGCGTTTTGGGCAACGAGACACCGCTGAGCATTTGCATCCGCCGCTTTTTAGCAAAGAAGCCGGAAGCAGCACGCAATTTATTCGGGGAATCGCGGTTGCCAACGCTGGTGCAGTACGATCCGAAAAGCCGCTTTTTTGAAGTGAATAATGACGGCACGCTGTTATTTTCGGGCGACAACGGCATCCCGCTAATACGCTATCACATCTCCGATAACGGCGGTTTAATTTGTTACGAAGCAATGCTCAATTTTTTGGCTGAATGGGGATTTAACCCTGTGGCACGTTTGCAGCAAGCAGCAGCTATGAAAGTTTCTGATTTCCCCAGAGGAATTCGCTGCTTGCCCTTTGTCTATGTATTTGGGCGATCGCACTTTACCGTTTCCTACTTCGGTGCTAACATTTACCCGGAAAATGTCACCGTAGGTTTAGAAGTTCCCACCATTCGGGAATGGGTGACGGGAAAATTTGTGCTGCAAGTTAAGGAAAATGCGGATCAGAATCGGTTTTTATCGGTGGTTGTGGAATTAGCAGCGGGGGTGGAGGGCGACGAGGAGATGCAGCAGGCGATCGCATCTTCAATTCTCGCGCAATTGCGGCGGCTAAACAGCGAATTTGCTAATTACGTTCCGCCAGAATATCAGTTACCTGTGGTGACATTAACTGCGACGGGCGATGCCGAGTATTTTCCGATTGGGGTGAAGCACCGATACACGCGGCAGTAAGTAGTTTGAATTGATGAGCTCTCAGTTTTCACAAGCCTTATGTTATTCTATAATTAGGGTGAGATTTGATGGTTCAGCTTAAAATATGCCAGCAAAAGACATCTACCACAATACTGTCAGAACAGCTCTAGAAAAAGACGGGTGGACGATAACAAACGATCCGCTACCCTTAAAAGTTGGTAAACGTACTCTCAGTGTTGATTTAGGTGCAGAAAAACTATTTGCTGCCGAAAAGCAAGGTCGCAAAATTGCTGTAGAAGTTAAAAGTTTTGTGAGTGCTTCACCAGTTCATGACTTAGAAGAAGCTGTTGGACAGTATATTGTTTACGAAGATATTCTACAGCGAGCGGAACCTGAACGGATAATATATCTGGCAATTCGTGCAGAAGTTTATGCAGAAATCTTTTCTGAACCTATCGGGCAGATTTTGTTAGAGAACAAGAGATTTAAACTAATAGTTTTTGATTCATTAAAGGAGACAATAGTCAGATGGATAGACTAGATGAATATCGCCAAATTGTTCGCAATGTTTTAGATAGTTATGCCCAGATTTCTTACGGACACGGAGAAATTAAAAGCAGCGTTATTGTTGACCGCGAACAAAATAATTTTTTACTGATGCACGAAGGGTGGCAAGGGCCTCAAAGAATTCACGATTGTATCGTTCATGTGGAAATTATCGACGGCAAAATCTGGATTCAACAAGATGGTATAGAAACGGGAATTACCGCAGAACTTGTAGAATTAGGAGTGCCTAAAGACCAGATAGTTTTAGGGTTTCATCCGTATCATGTTCGGCAGCATACGGGATATGCGATCGCCTAAACGCGCTTACAATACAGAAACTTAGAATAAAAAGGACGATCGCTAAATTGTATCGGGATCAATATTTAATTCTCGCAGTTTCGCGGCCAGGCGATCGGCTCGTTGAGCCTCCCTTTCTGCAACCTCTTCAGGAGTAGGGACCAGCTCTCCTTCTGCTGTAAAAAAACGCAATTTCCCGCCACAAATTCCGAGACTCAAATCGAGCTGCTGACTCCGCAGATGCCCGAATTCGTTCGGTCCAATTGGTTCATATTCCCCGTCAACTAAATGAAACCCAGCTAATTCTAAAGTTTCTGGGTCAAACCAAAAGTAGTCGTGAGTGCGAAAAGTATCTTGATAGAGTTGTCTTTTAAAATTTTTGTCTATATCCGCTGTTTTGGGAGACAGGATTTCAACGATAATATTGGGGTACTTTCCCTCTTCTTCCCAAACTACCCAGCTTTTACGAGTTTTTCGTTCTGTTCCGAGTACCACAAAAAAGTCGGGGCCTCGGAAGTCTTTCGATTTGAGTTGCTTGGAACAGTAATAAATGGTGAGGTTTCCAGCAGCATAAAAATTGTTTCTATCTCGCCACAGCCATTCTAGACAGTTGAGGAGTAGGATTATTTGTCGGAGATGCAGTTCTGTTTCTAGGGAATGTTCATCACTATATAAATCGCCGGGAGGAAAGATAAAGTTTTCCGGTATCTCTTGTTCTAGTATATCTTGGGTAGTAGCTAATTCTGCAGTTGCGGACATGGCTGCTGGGTGAGGAGTAAGAGGTTGTGTGGCTATTTTAGCAAGCTTTTCATATCTCTGCCGAGGACTATTCTGAAAGCCCGATCGCGCTTTTTGCCGAAACACGCGATCGAACACCGAATAATAGTTTTTAACTATTAGCAACTACGCTTTTATTGACCGTCATTTTGTCTGAGAGCCGCCAGAATTTCCGGTCGTTTCATGCGCGCGTAGCCCCGCACTTTCCTGTCTTTGCCGATCGCCTTCAACCGCCTCAGCGAAAGACTTTCGTAGTCTTCTTCTGGGGACGGGGACGGAAACGGCAACTCCAACTGCAACTGCGGTAACTGAGGTTTCTGCTGTGCTTTCGACTGCTTCTTCGGCTGCGTTTTTGACTGCTTCTTCGGCTGTGCCTCGGGCTGTCTTTCTGAGTGAGTCCCTGCGGCTCCCAGTTGGCGGCGGAGCGTTTCAATTTGATTTTTCAGGTCATTTTCTACGTCTTCAATGGCGTCGGAAACAAACTGATTAATTGTTTGGACTGTGCGTTCTAATTTTATTGACAGCAGTCTTTCCAGTTCATCCAACTGTCTCAAAGCACCTTCAAGATTTACCTCAGAAATAACAGCCGATGTTGGCGGACGGTTGCTGCTCGATTGTTCAATTTTTTTAGCCATTTTATCTACCTTTTCCTGAAATGCTTTTTCCACTTGTTCGAGCAAATGCTTAATCTGTTCTATTTGGTTGCGCTCAAAGTTCTGCTCAGTTAGAGCTTTTACGTGCTTTTTTAGCAGGTCTTCATTTTTTTTAACAGATTGTTCTATTTGTTTTGTTAGACTATCTACCTTTTTTTGAAATGATAGCTCAAATTGTTGCAGTAGAGTCTCAATTTGTGCTGTTTTAGGAGTCGGTTGCGGAGCTAAATGTTCCATTTCTGCTTGAGCAACAGCTACCTCCTCGTCGGTCATTTCAAATACCCACGCCCACATTTGCTCGGTGCCGAGTTCTTTAGCAACAATACACCAATCTGAGCCGCAGACTACTTCATATTCTTCTTCGTTGCTGTAAGCTTCGGTAGGGCGTACAATTAAAGGAATTAAGTTGCTGCCTTGCTCGATCAGACTTCTCCTGAGAGCTTCGCGGCGTTCGCGAGGAATTTCGCCCCGATGAGGCTCTGGTATGGCAATTTGGGAAGTGTAAATCTGAGTGTGACTAATTGGCTTAATCCGCAAATATTCAACTATTTGGTTTTGATCGGACGATCGATCCATCTTGTTACAAGTCCCCTTTTGTCATGAAAATCTGATGTGTAGGTATTTATGTATGTTTGCACTTTACAGCCGGCGTTTTAAGGGATGCAGGACTAACCCAAGAACTCAAATTGTAAGGTGCGAGACAAACACCTTACCCAGACCGTGGTAAGTTAAAGGGTTTCTTGGGCTGAGTCTTCCAAGTCTGCGATCGAACTCAGTTATCTGGAGGAGATATGGCGTTGCTGCTGTACCTGTGCGAGGGGCTGTGCGGTGACAGCCCGGGCGATGGCGTCCCGCCCCGCAAGCTACGACAAAAGTTACTGCAATTCCTAAAAAAAGCGACTGTGAAGAGTTTAACTGGCTGCGGGACACCAATGATCCACTGCTTTACTCATCTTTACTTATTTTGGCGTCTGGGCGATCGGGCTGGCGTTGCGAGTTGCCACAGGAGTTGCGAGTTATGAGTATTTTTGCCACTTATCAATTATTTTAATCATTGTTTTGTCGGTTAACCCTTCAATACGTTTCACCGCACTTGTAAATGACACAAACGGCTGCACATCTCGTTCTTTGATTATTCGGTCGATTATCTGAGACTTCAAGCCAGCATCTTTAAAATTAGCCAACAATTCAGATTTAGTTAGAGTATTGAGTGCTTCCAACGCCGACATTGATTCGGAGGCTACGTTTTCAACTTCTGGTCTCTTCTCTACCACCACTTGTTTTGCGGGTGGCGACTCTGATTTCAACTCATTAATTCTGTTTGCTAACCCAGTTTCAACTAACAGAGGTACTTGTTGTAAGATTCGGTTTTCAAGTTCTTGTATACTCTGGGCTAAAACTTTTTTGTCGCGGGCGTACTCGGCTTTTAATTCATTAATTTGACTGGCAAACTGGGCTTCAATATTTGTTAGTCGCTGTTCTAAACTAGATGAATCTTGGGGAGTTTCATTTTCACATAAATTAGGGACTTCGACCAAAGAAACCGGGTTTTTTATTGAATCGGCAGGCTGCGACGAAGTATTTTCGTACAAAAACCCGGTTTCTGGGTTTTCAACTAAATTCTCAGTGATTGGGGTTTTTCTGAGAATTTCAAGTTGTTCGAGGAGAAGCTCTTCATTTTCTTCTTCCAGGATGAATGCTCCGATTGTCTCGCCTTTAAGAGATTCTATTTCCTTTGCTCTCACCGCCGCGTAGTATTCAAAATCTCCGTCTACTATCTCGTAGGCATCCATACCGTTGCGGCGGACAATTATCGGATTAATCAACCCTCCTGAATCTAAAATTAGTCTCGCTAATTTCTCCAACTCAGGCTCGGCAAAATTGGAACGGGGAACTGTGGATGTAATTCTTTTCACTGCAACCAGTGACGGAAATAATTTTTTCATGAGTTTTTACTTACCTATTTTTTCCAAAACTTCTATTGCTAGCATTTCAAATTCTTGGGAGGCGATGGAATCTGGCTTAAAGTCCAGCACTGAAATCGGATCTGCGATTTCCATATTTCCCACGATTTGCATTTGTTCTGCACACTTTGCTAAATCGTCTCTCTCGTAAATTACGCTGTCCATGATTTCCAGGCCGTAGCGTTTGGGAATTGCATCCCTCCGCTTGGGCAAACTATACTGTACAAATTTAGTATTAGTTGAGATTTTGCAGGGGAGTACGCCTAAAATTGCGATCGGCTGTTTGCCGATTATTTTCCTGAATGCGTTAACTTTTTTGATAAAATCCTTGACATTAACCAATCCTTGATTGGCAAAAGGTTTTAAGTCAGAAGGAATAATTAAATAATCCGCCGTAATTAGGGCAACTCTGGCGTAAAAATTCAAAGAGGGCGGCGTATCGATCAGTACAATATCATATTTATCCTGTGCTACTGCTAGTTTCTGAATTAAAATCAGGCGACTGTAATCTAGTTGATTGAATTCGGTTTCTTCGTGCATCAAATTGATGTGGGAAGGAATCACATCAATTTCTGGATGGCAAAAACTTGACTTGCGAGCTACTTCTTCGATCGAAAAAAAGTCTTCTGATTGCAAAACTTGAAGAATATTATTATCTTTCAAATCATCTTGTTCTTCATCCTCAAATTTGACTAATCCTGTGGCAAAGGTTGTATTAGCCTGACTGTCTAAGTCTATCACCAAGACTCTCTTACCTTTCTTGCTCAGCGCAGCAGCTAAATTGACTACTGTTGTAGTTTTGCCAACGCCGCCTTTATTGTGGTAAACTGCAATAATTTTCATACTATTTTGGATTTTTGGGGGAACGGTTACATCGGATTTAACTTGAGGCTTAACTGAATAGTTTTCAGGGATTTGTTCCGGTTCTGAGATTTGACTTGGCTCAGGTTCTGCGGTGGCGGGATTGTTGGGCTGTACTGCGACTTCGCTAATTAACTCAGGACTAACGAAATTAATTTTACTATCTTCCAGCTCGAGATTATCGGGATTTTTTATAAATTTTAAACTATCTCTGCCAATTAAAGCGATAATTTCATCAATTCTATTTTCAAGGTCTTTTCCAGCACACTTAAAAACTAGCTGAATATTATCGGCGACTCTTTGGTAAATTCTAATTTCTTTACCGTTAGTTATGAGTCCGTAGCGGATGCTCAAACTTGTTAAATAGCGATGGAGTTTTCGCAGGTGGCGGTCTAAATTTTCTTTCGGATGTTTTGCCTCCATAACTACACTCATCGGCGAGTCTGCATCGACAACTATGGGGATAACTTGGGTGGCAAATGAGAGGAAGTCTAGACGAATATTCCCAAATGCGATTTCTTGGTGCCAAGTGTCGGGCGTATAACCTAACTTTGGTAGCAGATAGCTGACAATGAGTTTGCTTTCTACTTCGCTTTCGTTGCGACAGTTATTGGGATTGAAAGTCATTCGATTTTAGATTTTAGATTTTAGATTGGGAATGACTGATTTAATCATGGTACGGATTGTGATATTGAGAGTAGGGCGCGCATTCCGCCCCTTACAAATGCTATGGATTGTAATATCGAAAAACCCGGTTGTGTTTGACAAACCGGGTTTTTTGGGGATTAATCACGCTTCAAAACTACTTTGTTTGAGCGTTAAATTCCTGCAATGTCTGATAGCCGCCAGCCGGATCGTATAGGTGACAGTTGTCGGCAATCCGCTTCATTAAAGACCAAGAAAATTCTGTTTCGTACAGATGATCTTGCCAATTTTCCTTTAAGCTGCTGTGGGCGAGGCGCAAATTGTACCAGGGAATAGCAGTTGAAAGGTGGTGGGGAACGTGCACGTTAATGTCGTGGCACAGAAACTCTACCCAGCGGGGATAATCGCAGTGAACAGTTCCCGATAGTTGCGCTTGGGCTTCGTTCCATTCTTCGGGTTCTTTAAATGAAATGTCTGGTGCTGTGTGGTGGACGATCGTAAAAGTGCTCATCCAGAAATGGTAAACCAGCCAGGGCATCAACCAAAATTTGACAAATCCCCAAATGCCTGTGGTTGCAATTAAAATCGGGAATCCGATCGCAGCACCGATTAAAACTACAAAAACTGAAAACCGCACTTGTTCTTGTTTCTGTTGTCCTTTGAACCGCCACCACATAAAGTGCACTTTTGCCCAGTGGGCGATCGAGCCGATCCACCACATCCGACCGAAAATTAAACTATAAGCTATTTGTAAAGCCTTGGGAGCAGCAGCGTAGTCTTCTGCTGTCATCGGTTGCCAAGCATTATCTTCGCCAATTTTATTGGTGTGCTTGTGGTGATAATTGTGTCCGTGCCGCCATGCGTGAAACGGATAAATTAACGGCAGAAATGCGATATGTCCGACTAAATCGTTTACCCAGCGGCGGTTAGCAAATGACCGATGACCGCAGTCGTGCCCGATCACAAAAAAACCGGTTAATCCGGTTCCTGTGAAAATCCACATTAGGGGTAGTAGAAACCAAGGAGAGACTGCTATGCCCCAGTAACCGACAGCAACTAAAAGAACGTTGACGATTACTTTTGTCCAAGCTTTGCGGGGGTTTTTGGCGAATACTTCCCGCGGCAGGGTTTTGAGAATATCTTTCAGGCGCAGGTTGGAAGTGTCACTTGCGGATGTCAAATTTAGTGGTTTTTCGATCGATGCTGTCATAAACTGATTTCGATTCTCCGTATGCCATGAGGATGGCTTAACAAATTAGCGCAATAAAAAAGCGCCGTAAAATGTCAGCTCGTTGCCAGCAAGCAGCAGACGAGTTGAGCTGTAGGCAAGCGCGTTTTAGCAAAAGCTAGCGATCGCTATCCGCAGTTAGGAATTTCTAGCACTTTTGGCAAAAAACACTGCGGGTAGCAAAACATTCGTTTTTATAACACAGGGCCAGGACAATTAGCATTAGCGACTGTTGTCTGCTAATTGCTGTTCCTGCCAGAAATGGGGTCGATCTCCCGCAAGCCAGCGATCGAGCGCTGTTTGAGGCTTTGCACTTCCAGCAGCAAGGATTCGATTTCCGCTTGCAAGTGCAGGAACTTAACTTGCTGATCGGCTTGGTAGGGGCACTTCACTGAATTTACTTTGCGGGCAAAACTGGTCGATAGCGTAGAAGAACTAGCCATTTCGGGATTGCTCGCGGTAACTTGAGGCCGGGAAAGAGTCGATGAATTATTTGACATTAGTAATTGGGTAGACATATCTACACATTCACACCATTAAGTTACTTTAACCTGAACCGATCGTATTAAACATCAAATTAACCGATCGAGCTAAAATTAGTGTAAATTCTTCGGCCATTGCCTAAAACCATTGACACCGTGACCCTGATTCTACCTGCTACTGACTCTGCTGCTAACTCTGCTGCCCGCGCCGCCGAGCCGAAACGCTACGGCTGGCCCGGCTTGATCGAAGCTTATCGCCCCTACCTGCCGGTGACGGAAACCACGCCGGTAGTGACCCTCCAAGAAGGCAATACTCCCCTGATTCCAGCACCTGCGATCGCCTCTATCATTGGTCGAGACGTGCGCGTCCTGGTGAAATACGACGGACTCAACCCCACTGGTAGTTTCAAAGACCGGGGGATGACAATGGCGATTTCCAAGGCGAAGGAAGCTGGTGCCAAAGCAGTAATTTGCGCCAGTACCGGTAATACTTCGGCCGCCGCCGCCGCCTACGCCCGACGCGGGGGGATGCGAGCTTTCGTGTTGATTCCCGAGGGTTACGTGGCTTTGGGCAAGCTGGCGCAAGCTTTGCTTTACGGTGCGGAAGTCATTTCGATTGGCGGAAATTTCGATCGAGCCTTAGAAATTGTCCGCGAAATGGCCGTTAACTACCCCGTGACTTTGGTAAATTCGGTGAATCCTTACCGATTGGAAGGTCAGAAAACCGGAGCTTTTGAAGTGGTGGACGCTTTAGGCGACGCCCCAGACTGGCTGTGCATTCCCGTGGGAAATGCGGGAAATATCACAGCATACTGGATGGGTTTCTGTCAATACCACCAAGCCAAAAAATGTTCGCGCCTGCCGCAGATGATGGGATTTCAAGCCGCCGGGGCTGCACCGTTGGTGACGGGAGAACCGGTGGTGCACCCGGACACCTTGGCGACGGCAATTCGGATTGGGAATCCGGCTAGCTGGAAACAGGCGATCGCAGCTTCCGAAGCCAGCCGCGGCAGTTTTGCCGCAGTCACCGACGCCGAAATTCTGGACGCTTACCGTTTGTTGGCATCGCAGGAAGGGATTTTCTGCGAACCGGCGAGTGCAGCTTCTGTGGCCGGCTTGCTGAAGGTGAAAGACCAAGTTCCGACTGGGGCGACGGTGGTTTGCGTGTTGACTGGTAACGGTTTGAAAGACCCGGATACCGCAATTAATCACAGCAACAATCTGTTTAAAAGCGGCATTGCTCCGACTTTGGATGCAGTAGCTGGGGCGATGGGATTTTAAAAGAAGGAAGAGGGAACAGGGAAGAAGGAAAACTCTTTGTCATCTTCTCTCTCTTCTCTTCCTCTGCGTCCTCTGCGTCCTCTGCGGTTCGTTAAAAAAATTCTTAATTCATCACCAGGAGCAAACAGAATGGTTCAATCACCTGCCAAACTTCTAAGTGTTGATGAATTTATTGCCAACTTTGGCGACAGCGAGCGTTACGAACTAATCGATGGTGAATTAACCGAAATGGAACCAACGGGGCCGCACGAACAAGTATCCGCCTTCCTGGGGCGAAAACTCAATGTAGAAATCGATCGTGTGGATCTACCCTACTTTATTCCCCCTCGCTGTCTTATCAAACTATTAGGAACAGTAACAGCGTTTCGCCCCGACGTACTTGTAGTAGATCGAACTCAACTAATTAATGAACCTTTGTGGCAACAAGAACCTGTAATTACATCGGGAAACTCAATTAAACTAATCGCTGAAGTCGTCAGCACCAATTGGCAGAACGACTACGCCCGCAAAGTTGAAGATTATGCAATGCTGGGAGTGCCTGAGTATTGGATTGTGGATTATCTGGGCATTGGCGGCAGAGAATATATTGGCAAACCCAAACAGCCGACAATTACGATTTGTATTCTGCGAGAAGATGAGTATCAAAAACAGTTGTTTCAAAAGAGCGATCGACTGATTTCTTCACTCTTCCCAGACTTGCAGTTAACCGCACAACAAATCTTCGGAGCAAGCAGTATTTTAAATTCCTGATTACCAAACGGCGGTAGTTCGACTAACAGTAAGCTGCGTAGCGTACACCCTACAGAATAACTTCAAAGAGCTTGTATGCTGCGGAGCGTCAATAAAACTTTAGCGATTATACAATGACCAAGCCTACTGCAACCCTTTTAATTGCCTGTCCCGATCGCAAAGGACTCGTCGCCTTACTTGCCAATTTTATCGCCTCCCACAACGGCAATATCATCCACGCAGATCACCATACAGATTTTACCGCTGGATTATTTCTGAGCCGACTCGAATGGCAATTAGATGATTTTGACTTAACCACCGAACAAATAACACCTGCTTTTAGTGAAATTGCCAAGGACTTAGAAGCCAATTGGCAACTGCATTTCTCCCAAAAACTTCGACGGCTTGCGATCTGGGTCAGCCGTCAAGATCATTGTTTATTAGACTTGATTTGGCGACAGCGAGCGCAAGAAATCAGAGGTGAAATTCCGCTGATAATCAGCAACCATCAAAATTTAAAGCCTCTTGCCGCACAATACGGTATCGACTTTGAGTATATTCCCATTACTAAAGACAATAAAGCTATTCAAGAAGCACAACAGTTAGAAATTATTAAAAAATATAATATTGATTTAGTAGTTTTGGCTAAATATATGCAAATTTTGAGTCAAGACTTTATCAGAAAATTTCCCAATGTGATTAATATTCACCATTCATTTTTACCCGCGTTTGTGGGTGCAAATCCTTACGAAAGAGCTTATGAAAGAGGGGTAAAAATTATCGGTGCAACAGCCCACTATGTTACACCCGATTTAGATGCTGGCCCGATTATCGAACAAGATGTTGTGCGCGTCAGTCACCGCGATGAAGTGTCTGATTTGGTTCGCAAAGGTAAAGATTTAGAAAGGGTTGTGTTAGCAAGAGCCGTGCGATATCATTTACAAAATCGTGTTTTAGTTTACGGCAATCGGACTGTGGTTTTTGCTTGAAAATTAGGCATCCTATTAATCCTGGTTTGTTACTCCTTCGATCGCTCGGCGAGTGATATCAATTCCGGTTGCACGATCGAAGTGCAGCGAATCCCAAAGTTTGCTCAGCTTGACATTTGGCATGACTGGTGATGCGGTTAAGATTGTCCGTTGCCGTCTTGTTGCGATCGCCCTTGAGCCACTTTTGGCACAGATCCGCCAATACTGCGAGGTTTCGGAACTTTACTTTTACCAGCGGGCCATCCTTCGCGCTGCTGGGAGCGATCGCCATCGGTTTCTTCGGTTTGGTCGTGAAACAAAATTTGTCGCGTGGGATAAGGCAAATCGATGCCGTTTTCCACAAGCTTTTTTTTAATAGCACAAATTACCTTGTCGCGCGATCGCATATCGTCAATTCGGCGCGGCGGAGCAATCCACCACCGAACACGGATCTTGACGGTACTTTCTGCTAGCTCAAGCACCAGCACATCGGGTGCAGGATCTTTCAACACCTCCTTTACGCTGTACAATGCTTCCAGCATTAACTGCTTGGCGCAATCAATATCGTCGCCGTAACCAATACTAAAATCGTATTCTGTGCGGCGTTTATCGAAAGCGGTATTCACTGTCACCGAATTCGTAAACAATTCGGCATTTGGAATGACAATCCGGCGACCATCATAGGTTAAGATTGTTGTAGCGCGCGTCTCAATATTTTCTACCGTTCCCTCAAAGTTTTTAAACACAATCTGGTCATCGATTCGGAACGGTTCCGTCAACAGAATTAAGATACCGGCTAAGAAGTTTTGCAAGATATCGCGAAAGGCAAAACCAATCGCCACCCCGCTAATTCCCAGCAGTTGCACCAAATCGCCAGCTTTTAATGTGGGAATTACAATCGAAAGAGAAATAAATAGACCAACTAGAACGATCGCACTCTGGGCTAACCGTCCTAACACCAGCCCCAAATTTCGAGCTTGGTGGTGGTGGCGGGTAACTCGCCTGACTACTCTCTTAATTTGCCTACCCACAAAGTAAAAAATTGCAAAGACAATTAACGCCAGCACAATATTAGGCAGCATGATCATAAAGCTGTCGATCATGCTCTGAATCTTTTTCCAGACTATGGATATCTCTGCCTTCATGAAGTTTCCTCGCCGATCAGTCGTTGTCGATAGTAGTAAAATTTAGCTCGATTAAGTTCTATCTAAAGACTGTAGATTGGTACGACGCGAGGCAGATTTTTTGGCAGTTTTCAAAATTTTGAATGCGGATTATATGTTGGCATCTCGTACAGTTACATCGATTAGTAAACCCTCTGTTGGTGCGGAATAATAAAGAAGCCGATGAATTAATGCCGCTTAATTTCAGGAAAAACAAAAACAAGGAATCCCTGACTAAATTCCACCTGCCGATGGTAATCGCCATGCTGGCACTTGCTGAATTTTTAACTCCTAATTCCCAAACGGCGGTAAATCGAGTAACTGATTTTTAGAAGGTGGAAGCTGGGCGGGATTTTTGCCTGGGGCGGAAGTTTGGCGGATTTCCAGAGCAGTTTCGCCAGGATTTGCAGTGCGAGTAGGTACTATTTCCAAAGAATATACTGTCTCGGTTTTTGCAGGGGCAGGATTTTGGGCTTTCGTGAGCAAGTCAACGGCATCTCCGAGGGCGCTAGTTAAATTTTTGCTAGTTTCGGCGTGACGGGCTTCTTCTTGTTTGAGGGCTTGAGTGAGTTGTTTAACTTGTTCGATCGCCCGATCGCGCTCTTCGAGAACTTCTGCTAACTTAGCTTTAAGTTCGCCTACTGTTTGCAGTTGTGCGATTTCCTGCTGGCGAGCCACCCCAGCATCATCACCTTGGGGCACAATGGGGGAAAAATTTTGTAACTGCTCTATTTGTGCTTCCAGAGAAGCGATGATTTGCTGAGTTAATTTGGCATCATTCCGCCGCTGCTCGGCTTCGGTATTGTAAAGTTGGCGCCACTGAGCCGCACTTTCACCGGCCTCATCTCGATCGCGCGAAACTTCTGTTAACTGCTGTTGCAGCCGCTTGATTTCATCTAACCACTGTCTGACATCCTGAGCCATATTGATTTTAGATTTTAGATTTTAGATTTTAAATTAGCAATGGCTTAATTAAGTAACGCTCCTTATTTCCAGTTGCGCGATCGTCCTGCATCCATTTTGCCTTTTCTAGTTTCCCCTCTCCTGTGCGCTATGAACATTTTTTACTGGTTGCGCTACCTGATTTTAGCTTTGTTTAAGGCGCTTTTAAGCTTGCTTCGAGCTCTCAAACGGAAATTTTGGGGTTTTTGGCTGTTTTGTCGGTGTTTGACTTGGGGCACGCTCAAGGAAGTCGGCGCGAAGGCAGGAGAACAGCGTTTGCCGGGGCTATCTGCAGAAATGGCCTACAATTCTATGCTGGCGCTGTTTCCGGGGCTGTTGGCTATTTTATCTGCGATCGCCCTCTTTGAACCTTTGCAGTCAACACTTTATCAAATCGCCCGTCTTTTGGGCGAAATTATACCCGATGACGTGCGGAAGTTGATTGGTGGCTTAATCAAAGAAATTCTGTTAACTCGGAGTAAAGGGCTGTTTTCAGTGAGCTTTCTTGGGGCGATTTGGGCCTTTTCTGGAGTAATGAGCGCGGCGATGGCTGCACTCGATCGCATCCATGAAACCCCGATCGCTCGAACTCGACCATTTTGGAAAGCAAAACTTATTTCTCTGGCGCTGAGTGTCGGCACAATTATACTATTGATTCTGGCATCGGGAGTAGTATTTGTCAGCGACTTAATTGTACAAGCTATTGCCCGCCAGAGTTGCCTGCTGGAGTCCGTCGCCAATTGCGATTTAAAAGATGTCCAAAATTGCTTGCTCCTCGCCGGCAATTGCCCTTTAGAGTCGCAATTGTTAGGTGTTTGGCGGCTGTGGAGGTGGCCGATTTCTTTGGGAATTGTATCACTGGCTTTTGCCTTTATTTACCGCTACGGCCCTAGCCGCCGTCAACCAGATATTCCTATTTTGTCGGGAGCTATTTTTGCTGCTATTTTGTGGGCGCTATTTTCAGCTTTATTTCGGTTTTATGTTTTGCATTTAGGCAATTACACGTGGACTTACGGCACAATCGGAAGTTTTATTGTGTTGCTGCTATGGCTGGATATTTCTTCTTTGGTGATGCTGATCGGCGCTCAGTTGAATGTGACTGTGGGAAAGGCTATAAAACAATCAAAATTAAAATAATTTTTTAATTTTGAATTGTTAATTGTTATTTGCCGGATGCTGGTTTACCTACGGAGTACAGTGCTGAGGATGCCCGCAACAAAAGACAGAAAAATCAGTATCCAAATGACACCACCGGGAATGAATGTCAAGAGGCCAACACCTCTGAGAATCCAAACTAGGAGGGTAAGGCCCAGGATAGTCAAAAAGATGCGGGTAGATAGTCGCATTTGAAATCTAGGAGAATTAGTCATGTTGAATGTTAAAGTTTTGTCTGGATCAATGATAGCTGTTTTATTGGCGATCGGCAGTTACCTCACCTTAATTTCCACTCCCGGTTCCACTGTTGCGCCTGGGGCTACAAATGTGCTGGGAGATGCAGCAAATGCTGCTCAAAAAACACCTTCTGCAAATTTAACAATTTCCGATCGCACAATTGGAGTGGCGAAGGTGGGGATGACTTTCGGAGGATTGAAAAAGGCTCTGGGTTCCACAGCGCAGTTTAAAGTTCAGTCTCCTTTTATGGTAGACTTTGATGCTGTGGCTGTCAGCCAGTCGGGAAAAGTGCAGTATCGGATTATCTATGCTGCGGGTACAAAGCTAAAAGATACCGATGTCATTGAACTTTTGATGACTGAAAATGCTAATTATAAAACAGTTCAGGGCGTCGGGCCGGGAATGACTTTGAAACAAGCAGAGGCAATTTACGGTAAGGCTACTTTATCTTATAACGTAGATAATGAAATGAGAGAAGGGGTTGTATTTGCCAAGCAACCAACTAGAAACATTATGTTTGTTCCCAAGGCTGAAGGGAAACAATTTGCGGGAGTTTATGGCGCTGGTCAAGGGGGATTTTATCAGACTAATAAGTATCAGCCAAATGCTGTGATTCGATCTGTTATGGTGCGGAAGTAAGTTAGTAGAGACAGCCCAACAGATAACTCGGCGATTGAAATCGCTTCTACAGAAACTATCGTCCCAGCAGAGGGGGACTCAAGAAAGGAAAGACGATCGCACTTATCAAAAAAGTGCGATCGCCAATGTTTAGTTAACTGAAACCGCTGCGAAAATTACCATTTATAACGCGCTGGCGACGGGATTGGAAGGGCAGCCCAACGCCGATAAACGGTGACTGTCCCCACTGCGATCGAACACAACCTCAAACTTAACGTGGGGTATAGTTTGTCGCAGAAACTGAAAATGCCCGTCTGCGTCGGAACGATTGCGGAAGCGGGCAACAACAATCCATTGCTGAGTCGGTAACAAACGGGCGATCGCCCAACAGCACAAGCGTTCTTTGTACGTCATAATAGAATCCGTCTCCAGTGAATTGTTGGAGCCAGAGCCAGCCCGGAACCTTGGACAGTAAGGGGCTGGCTTTTGACTGTTTACAGGTCGCATTATAACACACAATGACGTACAATGATTTAAAATAACTTAAAATGAAATATTTTTATCGGTCTTAACTCAAAACAGCGTAAGATGGACTGTATTGAGATTTTTTGTAGTGCAACGAATGGCTTCACGGGGAAGAGTTACCGCATACCTACCAGAGGAAATTCAAAAAGCTCTGGAAGAATGGGCAGAAGAAGAAAGCAGATCCGTTAGCAGTTTGACAACTTACCTGCTGACGAAATCTGTTAGAGAGCGCCAAGAGCAGAAAAAGGACGAATCGCGGAGCGATCGCCCGAGTTGAATTTGGGCGATACTGAAAGGTGTTGGAGTGTAAGATTGAAGACAATTGAAGTAAAACCATGCCAGCCCATGCCTTCACGAATGCGAGTCACAGTTACACTTCCAGAAGACGTTCATCAAGCCTTGTCCGAAGGGGCCGAAGAGGAAGATAGAACGCTCGCAAACCTGCTTTCCCATGTGGCAGCTAAAGCAGTCAGAGAACGCCAAGAACAGAAAAAAGATAAATCAGAAAGCGATCGCCCTTAAGAACGATCGCCCGCAATCCTATCCGCGTCCATCCGCGTCCATCCGCCTACATCTGCGGTCAAAAAAAGAACCATCGCCTCAAAAAAATAAGGTGGGCCGCAGCCCACCCTACTCAAATTATTTCGCAGTCACCAACTGAGCCGGCAGCCGCTTAAACGCCAACCTTTCATTCTCGATATCCACAAAAATGGTATCGCCGTCAGCAAAATCTCCCCGCAAAATACCCTTCGCCATTTGCGTTTCCAACTCGCGTTGAATTCCCCGCTTCAATGGCCGCGCACCGTAAACCGGATCGTAACCAATTTCTGCTAAGAAATCGATCGCAGATTCCGACAATTTCAGAGACATTTTGCGATCGGCTAACCGTTTTTCCAACCGCTTCACTTGCAACAGCACAATCTGCCGCAGTTCCGTCTTACTCAAACCGTGGAAGATAATCATCTCATCAATCCGGTTCAAGAATTCCGGGCGGAAAGTTCCCCGCATCGCTTCCATCACCCGACTCCGCATTTGTTCGTTATCTCCGGCCACATCTAAGATGTATTGAGAGCCGACATTCGATGTCATAATAATCACAGAATTCTTAAAGTCTACCGTGTGACCTTGAGCATCGGTAACGCGGCCGTCATCCAGAATTTGCAGCATGATGTTGAATACATCCGGGTGCGCTTTCTCGATTTCATCGAATAGAATCACCGAGTAAGGACGGCGGCGCACAGCCTCAGTTAATTGTCCGCCTTCATCGTAGCCAACGTATCCCGGAGGCGCACCAATTAACCGCGAAACCGCGTGTTTTTCCATGTATTCCGACATATCAATTCGGACGATCGCTTCTTCCGTGTCGAACAGATAAGCCGCTAATGCTTTCGCCAACTCAGTTTTACCAACACCCGTGGGGCCGAGGAAGATAAAACTCGCAACCGGACGATTGGGATCGGCTAAACCTGCGCGCGATCGCTGAATTGCATCTGCAACCGCCGTCACCGCTTCATCCTGTCCGATTACCCGCTTGTGCAGTTCATCTTCCAAGTGCAGAAGTTTCTGCATTTCCGATTCAACCAACTTGCTAATCGGAATTCCCGTCCACTTGGAAATAATCTCGGCAATGTCACCTTCTGTGACTTCTTCCCGCAGCAAAGTTTTACCTGTGGTTTGAGTTGCTGACAGTTGAAATTCAGCTTCTTGCAGTTGTTTTTGCAATTCTGTTAACTTGCTATATTTCAACTCAGCAGCACGGTTAAGGTCATATTTTAATTCAGCTTGCTGAATTTCAATATTCACCTTATCAATCTGTTCTTTAATCTTTTGAATGCTGCCGATGACACCTTTTTCCGATTGCCACTGGGCATTCAAAGCGCTTTGCTGTTCCTTGAGGTTTGCTAAGTCTTTTTCCAGTCTTTCCAAGCGTTCGATCGAAGCCGCATTGCTTTCTTTTTGCAGAGACAGTCTTTCCATTTCTAGCTGCAAAATCCTGCGGTCAATTTCGTCTAGTTCTTCCGGCTTGGAGGTAATCTCCATTTTGAGTTTAGCCGCTGCTTCGTCCACTAAGTCAATGGCTTTGTCTGGAAGGAAGCGATCGCTAATATATCGAGTAGACAAAGTAGCCGCCGCCACTAGGGCGCTGTCAGAAATTTTAACGCCGTGGTGAACTTCATACCGTTCTTTCAAGCCCCGCAAAATCGAGACAGTATCTTCAACTGTCGGTTGGTCAACATAAACTTGTTGAAAACGGCGTTCTAGTGCCGCATCTTTTTCGAGGTACTTGCGGTATTCGTCGAGAGTTGTAGCGCCGATACAGCGCAATTCTCCCCTAGCTAACATGGGTTTCAGTAAGTTACCGGCATCCATCGAGCCTTGAGTTGCGCCAGCACCGACAACGGTGTGAATTTCATCGATAAATAAGATGACTTTGCCGTTGCTGTCGGTAACTTCTTTGAGCACCGCTTTCAAGCGTTCTTCAAATTCTCCCCGGAATTTTGCGCCGGCAATTAACGCGCCCATATCTAGGCTAATTAATTGTCTGTCTTTGAGAGATTGCGGCACATCTCCGGTGATAATTCGCTGGGCGAGTCCTTCGGCGATCGCAGTTTTGCCGACTCCCGGTTCCCCAATCAATACCGGATTATTTTTGGTGCGACGGCTCAAAATTTGAATCGTGCGGCGGATTTCGTCATCCCGTCCGATTACCGGATCGAGTTTGCCTTGACGCGCGGCTTCTGTCAAATCTCGGCCGTATTTTTCCAGCGCTTCGTATTTGCCTTCTGGATTTTGATCGGTCACTTTGTTCTTCCCTCGGACTTGGGTAATGATATCTTTGAGCTTGGCTTCATCTAGTTTAAATTCTTGCAGCAGATTTTTGCCGAAACGATCGTCCTTAACGTAACCTAGTATCAAATGCTCGATCGAAATAAATTCATCGCCGTAGTCTTTGCGATAAGTTTCGGCGCGATCGAGCAAAGTGTCGAGAGAACGACCTAGATAAACGTTGCCGCCGCTTCCAGTGATTTTCGGCTGACGACTGATAAACTCATCAGTGCGATCGCGCAATTTTGCTACAGAAACTCCCGCTTTGTTAAATAAGCTGCTAGCAAGCCCTGATTCTTGTTCCAGCAAAGCTTTCATTAAGTGTTCGCTTTCTAGCTGCTGCTGCTGGGCTGCTTTGACGATTTCGGGGGTGCGGGCGAGGGCTTCCCAGGCTTTTTCGGTAAATTGGTTTGGATTATTCGGTTGCATAAATTTTAATTCCCTGCATTAAAAATGATGGCTGCTGTAGAGGCAATTGCTCGATCGCCCGTACAATTGTCATTGTAGGGAGTTACGGAGGGCGATCGGATCGGTGTTCCCCTATCTGTAGATAGGTATTTCCGTCCTTTGTCGCAGTTTCTGGCAGCCAAAAGCAAACTGTCGCCCCTAAAAGTTGCACTCTTCGATAAAAGCAACTCTCACCTTAAAAATGCTTTCTAGTGCCACTTGAAAAAACGGCATATTCTTAAACAGTCTCCTGCTGCGGAAAATGGAGAAACACTCATGTAAATAGGAGAGAGGACTTGAGAAGCGTCACAGTCCTATAGCTAAACCCAAAGCGTTATTGTTTTACTCATCAATAACAGCCGCTATAACTCTCACACCTGGAAAATATAGCTATGAAAATTTTACCTTTAATTTCGCTAGGTATTATAGCAAGTGCCGCGATCGCACTAGCCCCTGAAGCTTTGGCAAGTACCTGGCGTGCCGCACACCGAATGTCTGGTTTTTCAGCCGACAGCAATTACTACTTGTATCTAGAAAGTTCCAGAGATACAGGAGCGGGAATTCCCAAAGCAAAATTGCAAATTGTCCAAGTTGCTGCAAATTCCTGCATCAAAAATGGGTGTATCCAAACTAAATATGGCGAGCCAGACTCGAATAAAAGCACTAAAATGGCAGAAGATGACTTGCTTCAAAAAAGTTGGAATAACAGGCAAACTTTGAAGTTAACTCCTCCTCAAGCTGGAACTAAACTCAACATTATTTCTCGTACTCCCGGAGCCAATGGAAGCGAGACAGTCGCCGTCAAAGTCAATACAGCAAAGCTTTTACAAATTCGCCTGGAACAGCGGCAAAAAACTACTCCTCCTGGCAAAGAAAGCGCGGCAATGCGTCTTGTAATTAATCATAACGGTCGGCAGCGTGTCCTCGGAAACCTGAACAATTTTCAAGATTGGGTGTTCTCTTATTCAATCCGAGAAGTTCGTTTGTCTCCGAACGGGCGCAATGTCGTTGTCCTGTTGGACAAGACAGAACGCACTTTTGAAGGAGTCTTGAAAACTACTGTTGTACAAGGCTTTGTTCTGTAGGCTTGCTATATTCCCAGGTTTTGACCGGGGAATTATCAAAACTAACGCATAACCCCTATATGTAAGGTGCACACGGTGGACCTACAGATAGAGTCTATGCGTTAGTCCGGGTTGTTAATTATTCTTTATTTTGATAATTGGGCGTTTCTTAATCAGGGTATGAATCACCTTTTCGATTGAAGTTACAAAACTCACCCAACTTGGCTTAGAGCAATTGGGAAATCTTGAATTCATACCTGTATTCAGCAACGCCGATAATTGATATATCAATACATTTTAAAATTTCCCTCTTCCTTCCTCCCTCTTTCTTTTTCCTTGAACATCTGCCTCCTGACTATTGACTAATGCTCAATAATTAATCCGTGTATCGGTGTCAAAATCCATATTTTGCCTGACTTCATGCCTGCATCACCACCCGTTCCGGGAGACTGACAATAAAAGTTGAACCTTTACCGTCTTCGCTTTCAACGCTAATTTCGCCGCCGAGAATTTGACATAAACGCTGGCTAATTGTCAATCCCAAACCCGTGCCTCCGTACTTGCGGGTAGTCGAAGCATCAGCTTGGGTAAAAGGTTTAAATATCTGCTCTAATTGCTCGTCCGTCATGCCGATGCCGGTGTCGCTGACTCGAAACATTAAAACTTGAGAAGTGTAGTTTGAACCCGACTGAAAATCATTATTTTTATTTGGTTTCGCCGATCTAGATTTTTCAATTTTCATTCTTTCGACGCCGATAGTAATGACGCCTTTTTCGGTAAATTTGGCAGCGTTGCTGAGCAAATTAAGGAGAATTTGTCGCACTTTCGGTTGATCGGCGTACATTGTGCCGAGTTCGCCTTTTGTTTTCAGTGCTAAAGCATTACCTTTTTTTTCTACTAGCGGTTGAGCAGTAGTCATCACTTCTTCAATCATGGTCGCCACGTCGAAGTTTTCCAAATAAAGGGTGACGTGACCTGCTTCTATTTTGGAAATGTCGAGGATGTCGCTAATCATATCCAGCAGGTGTTTGCCTGCAGTTTGAATTTTTTCTAAGTCCGGGAGAAAGTCTTCTGAACCAGAATCTTGAGCATCTTCTTGCAGCATTTCGCTGTAGTTAATGATGGCGTTGAGGGGGGTGCGTAGTTCGTGGCTCATGTTGGCGAGAAATGCACTTTTCGAGCGGTTGGCAGCTTCGGCGGCTACTTTGGCTTCGTGCAATTCTTCTGTGTATTCGCCTACTCTCTGGATTAGTTCGTTGAGGGAAATTGCTAGCATTCCCACTTCGTCGGAAGTAGTGACGGGTACTTGCAGGTCAAAGTTTGATTCTTCTGTCACTCGCTGAGCGATGAGGGTGGTGGCTTCTAAGGAGCGAGCGATCGCCCCGCTGGTGTATGCTGCTAGAATTGCTGCCATCGCACCTGATATCAAGAGAGAGCCAACGAGAATGAGAGTTCCGAGTTTTTCGGCATTTTCGTAGGTTCTCAATGCCTCGTCTACTTTCTCGCGAAAGTTGACGGCCAGTTGGGCTGAATCCTCGGAAAACTGTTTGAGTTTCAAAGCAGTTTCGCCAGCCACAAAATTGTTCAAATTCCGCCCCAAAGCCTGCTGCTGCTTCGGATTCAAAGCAGATAGTTTCGCAGCAGCCAACAATTTTTGTACTTGTTGAAAGTATGATTCTACAGTTTTGCCGTTGGCTTGAGCGAACTGTTGAAGCTGTTGGTAGTCTTTGGCAATCTCGGGATTCTTCGTCGGCGACGAGGTTTGCAGTTGTTCGAGGATGCCGCTCATCTGAGCAACGCGAGTCAGGAATTCCGAGCGTTGGCGATCGAAAATTTGCGGTTTGGCCGTCAGACTCGCCAGTTCTTGCTGCTGAATTCTGACTTCCTGCACCGTGTTATTGAGGTTTGTCAGGATTTCCGCTTTATCTCGGTCGATCGCTAGTTTTTCTCTAACTTGCTGTTTGTGATAGGATTCTACTCCCCGTCCCGCCACAGCACCCAAAACGGCAATACTAATGACCAAGGCGTATCCGCAGCCGATTTTCTGCCTGATACCCAAGCGGCCCAACAGACTTTTCAACCCTATTTGAGGACGGTTCTGCAGTTGATTTTTCAAAGCTAAGGTTAAAGACATGGGCAATGTACTCGTCACCTTTGAGAGGCACCATCTATATTCTAATTGATGCCTGCATGAGGGTAAATAAAGTTCTGGCTTCAGGCCAGCTTTCGGCAGTTATTGGGTCTTTGCAGGGTTCCACAGCTCGATCGGCTTGACAGTTTGGAGGAGTTATGCGTAACAAATTATAGCAGAACCAAGAACCAAGAACCAAGAACCAAGAAGCAAGAAACAGTCAAAGGCAGGGTGTGAGTAATTAAGAACGTACTCACCGTCGGGCGTGGTTGCGATATAAGTGGCGAGTTATAAGTTGCAAGTTATGAGTTAGACTTCTGATTGAAAACTCTACTCTACTCGCAACCCACAACTCTATCGCTGTTCCCCTACTGGCAAAGTCGAAATTGTGCTATATCAGCAGGAATTCTTGAAGCATTAGGTACGCTAGCACTTGCTGGAACGAAGATTCCCAGGCCGTAACTGCAACCCTCTGCCGTCGTGCATTCCCCAGGCTTAGCAGTGATTTGATATTCGCCTTGGGATGGGGGAGTAAAAGAGATTGACGCCAGTTCGCCTGTTTTTTGACTCACAGCGATTTCCTGACCGCTTGCATCCTTGAGAGATAAGTTTAAATCCTGACAATTTCCGTCGCAAGTGGCAACAAAAACATACTCCACATTAGGATGCAGTGTTGCTCTAAAAGGAGATGAAACTTGCTTGCGAACTTGGCCCAGCAACGGCACAAATACTAATTTTTGACCGTTGCCTTTCCGCTGGTCAACTTCTGTTTTCAAGCGACAAATAACCGTTTTTTGGTTGTCGGTCAGTTCTTGAGCAATCGCATTTCCTACAATTGCAGTACCGAGGATTAGGGCAAGGCCGGAAATAACCAGATGTTTGAAATTCATTGATGTCCCTTAAAGTTAATTTTGGGTGATTGCAATAGACCGCTTTTGTCTGCAGTCTATTAGTTTATCTGGAGCCTATCACATTTGTTGACTTTTCCGAAAAAACAGCTCGGAGAAAAGTGCGATCGAACTCATGTCTGGTTTTAGATTAATCTGGCGTCAGCTATCGCCGAAACTCCACAGATTGCAGACCGTAGGAGCAGAACCTCGTCCTGATTGTATTGTACTAAATTAGGACGATCGGCATCGGTATCTAGAAACCCGCTTTCTGGGCCGATGCGGAGGAGCTAAACCTAAGATTTATAGTAGAGACGGGGTTTAACAAAACCTGAGTCAGTCCAAGACTGTAAATGTCTGATAAAGGTTCCCAGACTCCACGCCCACAACATCATCCTGTCCCTGTCAATATACAAATCGGTTGAAACTTGTGGCTCTACTAGACTAACAAAACTCCGAAGGCAATAATTAGCTCGTACTCCTACCATTTTCCTTATTTTGACCCGATCGCGAAGTCGAAGGGCCTTCTTTCCATCATTTATCACTGTTCCGAAATTTCCACGCGGGAACAAACTTAGAATCTCCCCAAACGCCGCGGCGATTTTTCTTAGCTTCGGCTTCCGCTTGTTCCAGAACACTTGCACTCGGACAATTTTTCAAGTAAGGACGATAAACCATTGCTAATCCTTCGCGGGTCAAAACTTCTTGGGCAAATGTGCCGTTTGGCAAGCGAACTTCGCTAACTTTGCGGCCGTAGCGGTCAGTATCGGTGACGGTCAAAACAACGCGACCGCCCCCTTGTTTGACTAGCTGCTGCATTCTTTGCTGCGCTAGATTTCCCCACTTAAATTGATTTTTTTTTGCTGCTGCTTTGCTATTTTTCTCAGCATTTGTGTGCGCGACTTCTGGTGCATCTACACAGGCAAAACGCACTTTTATATCTTTCCCGGCGGCATCGCTAGCGACAAGGGTGTCGCCGTCGCTGACTCGCTTGACAGCATAGTTGTTGGGCGCTAACTTTTGTGGACACCCGAATAGTAGCAATAGCAGAGCAACTGCACTTAAGGTTTTTATTTTTGGGAAAATGGCGATTTTAAGTTGGCTCATATTTCTTTGTTTTATTTAGTTTCCATCCAATTTTGCCCAGCGTGGATGTCAACTATCAGCGGTACCATACCGGGCGCATTTTCCATCGCACTTGTATTTTTCGGCAGAGCATTTTCCATCGCACTTATAATTGTCGGAGCACTTTCCATCGCACTTCTAATTTTCGGCTGCAATTCTTCCCATTCATCGGGAGGTACTTCAAAGATTAATTCGTCGTGAACTTGCAGCAGCAGCCGCGCCTGATAGTTTTGCAAAATTTTGTGTACCTCAATCATGGCAAGTTTAATGATATCAGCACTAGAGCCTTGAATGGGAGCGTTGGCTGCAGCGCGCAAAGATTGGGCGTCATCTCTGCTGACAGATTTAAGTCTATCGGAGTGAATGTCTTGGGGATTGCGGCCTTTTAAGTCCAGGAGGCTTTCGCTCTCGAATTTTAAATAGCGGCGGCGGCCTAGAATTGTGGTAACGTATCCGAGGGCGATCGCCTCTTTTTTTACTTTCTCCAAATATTCAAAAACTTTACTGTAACGCTGGTTAAATCGTTCAATAAACTTTTTACCGTCTGCTGAAGTTTTGCCCATCGAACGACCAAACTTAATCGCCCCCATACCGTAAATTACCCCAAAATTAATCGTTTTGCCAAACCGTCTTTCGTCCGGCGTTACTTCCTCTTTTTCAAACAGCAGTTGAGCCGTTACGGTATGCACATCTCGGTTATTTTGATAAGCTTCAATTAACACAGGTTCTTGACTCAAATGAGCCAAAATTCGCAGTTCAATTTGAGAATAGTCAGCCGACACCATCACCCAACCTTCTTCCGGTAAAAAAGCCTTGCGAATTTGCCGCGAAAACTCGGTGCGGATGGGAATATTTTGTAAATTTGGATTGGAAGAAGAAAGCCTTCCCGTACCAGTTGCAGCTTGGTTGAAATCTGTATGCACTCGCCCGGTATCCGCACGCACTAACTGCGGCAAAGCATCGACATAAGTTGATTTCAACTTGGATAATGTTCGGTGTTCTAATAAATCGTCTACAATCGGGTGGTCTCCTTGCAATTTATCCAATACGGCGGCGTCTGTAGAGTATCCCGTCTTCGTTTTTCGCGACTTTTTCTGAAACTCATCCGGGATTTTTTCTAACAAGATTTCGCTGAGTTGTTTCGGGGAACCTAAGTTAAATTTTCGCCCCGCTGCTTGATAAGTTTTTTCTTCTATTTCTTTTAAGCTCTTTTCTAGCTGTTGCGATAGTTCTTGCAGATACTCTGAATCAATGCGAATTCCGCAATATTCCATTTCTGCTAAAACTGGTTCGAGGGGCTGTTCTACTTCCAGCAATAACCCCTCTAAAGTTTTTCCTGGAAAGCTAGATTCATCAAATTTCTTCAATTTTGCTTTAAGTTTACCTACTAACTGAAATGTGGTGTACACATCCATGCCACAGTAGTCTGCTACTTTTACAATACTGATGTCAGCAATTGTTTTGTTTTTCGGCACTAATTCATTGTAAGTTTTGGCAACAATGCCTAAGTATTCCCTTGACAGTTCGCTGAGGCTGTGGCTGGTTTCGGGATTGAGTACGTAACTGGCTAGCATGGTGTCGAAGACGACTCCTGCTAGTTTGATTCCCTGACAGCGCAGGATCGATCGATCAAACTTAGCATTTTGCAGCGCCTTCGGATAATTCTCGCTTTCCAAAATCGGACGCAAAGCATTTAAAACTGTGGCTTTGTCCAAGTTTTTGCCCGTTTTATGTCCCGTAGGAATGTAAGCGAGATCCTCTTCGCCGGTTCCCCAACAGCAGCCAATTCCGACTAATTCGGCGTCTCGCGGTTCGATGGCGGTGGTTTCGGTATCCCACGCCACGGGTGAGGCTTTGTCGGTGAAGGTTTGCAGCAGTTGGACTAATTCGTTTAACTGTTCGGTTGTTTGAATTATTCGGGGTTTAATTGGCAGTTTTTTCTGTTGCTGAGCGGCTTTGGTATCATCATGACTCCAAAAGGATAAGGCATTTTCTTCTGAACTTTCAGAAGTTGGAGGTGACTTATCTATTGTGGGGTGGGCATCTGGCCCGCCCTGTTCCAATGGCTTTTCTACACCCTCCAATGGCTCTTTTACACCCTCCAATGGCTGTTCTAGGGTGTTTTCCGACGAGGCAGAGCCTCTGGATATGCGTTCCCGGGCAGAGCCTGGGAACGAGGATTCTTCTTGTGGTTTTTCCTTTTCTTCAACGCCGCCAAAACGCTTTTGAATTTGTTTTACTTTGCTTAAAAATGTTTTAAATTCCAACTTTTCCAGCATGGGAATCAAGGCAGATTCGTCAAAACCTATAAGCTGGCAATCTTCTAAGTTGATTTCTAAGGGCACGTCTTGGACTATTGTCGCCATGCGTTGAGAATGGTAAGCAGCTTCTTTGCCTTCTTCTAGCTTTTTCTTGGTTGCGCCTTTAATTTCATCTATAGCAGCATAAATTCCATCGAGGGAATTGTAAGCTTCCAGCAATTGCAGTGCGGTTTTGTCGCCGATGCCTTTAACTCCGGGGATGTTGTCGGATTTGTCGCCGCACAAAGCTTTGTAATCTACTACTTGTTCGGGCAAAATACCGAGTTTGGCTTTGACTTCTTCCGGGCCGTATTCTTGGGATTTGCCTTTGCCCGATCGCCTGAGTTCATCGGTACTCAAATATAATACGCTGATTTGTTTTTCGGTTTCTACTAATTGAAACAAATCTCGATCGCCCGTGAGGATTTTGACCTGATAACCCGCCGCGCTGGCTTTGTTTGCCAAAGTTCCCAAAACATCGTCTGCCTCGTAGCCCGGAGCAGTTATTGCAGGTAAATTCAAATAGGTGAGCAATTCTTGCAGGTTTTTGATATCCGGCTTAAAATCTTCCGGTGTTTCGGCTCGACCGGCTTTGTAGGTGTCGTCTGCTTCGTGGCGAAATGTGGGTGTGGCGAGGTCAAAGGCGATCGCCATGTACTGGGGGTCGTGGGCTGCCATTACTTCCAGCAGCGACTTGAGAAAGCCAAAACAGACGCTGGTGGGAATGCCCGTCGTAGTTCGCAAGCCTCCGTCTCGACTTTTGGCAAAGGCGAAGTAGGAGCGAAAGGCCAGGGAGTGACCGTCAACTAAGATGAAGATGGGAGCTTGATTTTCCGACACAGACACAGTTACCGATCGCACGAAAGGATTTTCTCATTGTAGCCAGTTGTCAGTCTGCATTGATCGACCGGAAGGATGGCCCGCAGACTTGAGGACGCTTGACACTTGAGCGGATCTCGGCTTACTGTGCAGCTTGGCTGACAATAGTACAAGATATTAAGTACGATTCCCTACGGCATAGCTTCGCTTCACGCGAATTTACCAACACCTGCCCGAAGCCTATGGCTGACATTAATCGATGCTACGAAATCCTCGAAATTGAGCCGGGAAGTTCCCTAGAAGAAATTAAGCGTGCTTACAGGGATTTAGCGTTTGTGTGGCATCCCGATCGGTTTGCCCACAATGATCGCCTGCAACAAAAAGCTCACCAAAGATTAACAGAAATTAATGAAGCTTACCACCAGTTGCTGTCGTTTCTGAGTCAGCCTGAATCATCGAGGTCGATCGAAAAACAGTTTCCGCAGCCACCGCCCCCTGCGCCGGAAAAGCCGCTGAGAAGGCGTTCTCGAAAATCAGTCGCTAGGCCTGGTTCCCAGCGCCGTCAAACCCGCCCAAAAGCCGCCTCCAAAAAATTTCTCACTCAAAAAAACTCTTCAAGCAAGAAACGATTTACCACTCAAAATCGTCAAGCGTGGCGGGGCAGAAAGCAACCAGGGCGAAGCGTTGCGAGGGAAGCACGGCCATCTCAAAACTATCCAAAGATTATCTCGAAAAGGAAAAAAGAATTTTCAACTCAATACTCAAAACCGCGAAGCGCGCCGAGGGAAGTGCGGCCATCTCAACACTATTCAAGCTTCCCTTGGTGGCCGCTGGCAATCGCCGTGGCGAGTTACGCTTTGACCGGTTGGATTTTGACGAAATCAACCGCCCCGCTGTGGATGTGGGCTTTAATCTGTGGTGCAGATTGGCTGTGGGCCGCGATTTTGCTGGCGGAGGGTTCGGCAACGCCTAGAGTGTGGCTGGCGGCGTTAGTTTTAGCTGGGGCGGTAGGGGGGTCGATCGCCGGTTTTCAGGCGGGAGGAATGGTCACAGGGGCTGCTTGGGGCGCAGTTGGGGCTGGTTTGGGGGCGATCGCCAGTTCTGAGGCCGAGTCGCGGGCTGTGGCTGCTGTTTTGGCTGTAGGGGGAGTAGTGACTGTGGTGGGATTGATGGCGGGAACTGGTTCTGGGAATTGGGTCAAGGCGTTGGTGGCGGCCGTGTGTTGGGGGGTTGTTGGCTTGATGTGCGGGCTGGCGGCGGAAGTAGGTGGGAATTCTGGCGGCCCCGTCGGGCTCTCTGGTGCGATCGGGCTGGGGATTGGGGCGTGGGCGGGGGTTTTTGCTGGGGCGGGTTCGGGGGATCTCGTCCAAGCCTTGGCTATCGCCGGGTCTAAGACTGTTTATGGGGCTTGGGCTGCGATCGGCATTATTGCTGGAGTTGTGGCGCGGATGGTAGCTGCTGAAAGGTTGATCCACACCGGCAGCGGGCTTTATACGTTTATCCTGTTGGTGGCTACTTCCGGTTTTGGGCTGTGGCTGGGAAGTTGGTTGGGCGATCGTATCTTTTAAATTAGTCATCAGCCATTAGTCATTAGTCATTAGTCATTAGTCATTAGGAAAAATTATCCATTACCAATTACCAATTACCACTTCCCCATTATCCTATTGTCTAGCAACCACTAAGACAATTAGGATGTTATTAATTGCTGACACCCTTCCTTCTTCCTTCTTCCTTCCTCTTTCTTCCTTGTTCCTGACCTCCGTTACATCCCGTACAGTGCTCGTTGCCAAACTTCCCTCTTCCTGACATCCGTTACATCCCTTATATCCGTTACATCCGTTACACAATCCGTTGCCGAACTTCCTTCTTCCTCCTTCCCTTACCGAATCCGTTGCCGAACTTCCTTCTTCCTCCATGATAAATCCCAGCACTTATCGCTTTTGAGCAGCGCTTCAAACTCAGCCCTTGGCAAAGCCTGACTGAAAAGATAGCCTTGAATTTCGTCGCATTCGTGCTCGCACAAAAAATCAAGTTCCTGCTTATTTTCTACCCCCTCAGCCACCACCGTCATGTTCATGCAGTGTGCCATTTGAATAATCGCTATTGTTATTGCTGCATTTTGGCGATCGTCTGCAATGTCGCGAATAAAACTCTTGTCTATTTTGATCGCATCAAACGGAAAGAGTTTGGGATAACTCAAAGAAGAATATCCCGTTCCAAAATCATCAATTGCTATCCTAATTCCCTGATCTTTCCACACCGTAAAAGCTTTAGCTGCTGCAATTTCGTCTTGCAAAACCAGACTTTCCGTCAGTTCTAATTCCAAAAACTTGGGATCGAGAGCTGTTTCTGTTAATATCTCCCTGACTCTTTCCGTGAAATTTTTGCGCTCGAATTGACGGGCTGACACGTTAACTGCCACTCGCAGGAGTGGCAAACCTGCTCTTTGCCATGTTTTAGCTTGCCTGCAAACAGTCTCTAATACCCATTCGCCCAACGGTGCAATCAAGCCCATTTCTTCAGCCATTGGAATAAATTCCCCAGGGGAAACTCGCCCCCGTTCGGGATGATTCCAGCGCACCAAAGCTTCAGCACCAATCATTTTACCTGTTTTAATTTCTATTTGAGGCTGATAGTATACTTCAAATTCTGAGCTTTTTAAAGCATGGCGCAAGCAAGTTTCTTGAAGAAGTGTATTAATAAAAAAATTAGCATTCTTTGCCGTATAAAAATGATAAGTATTGCCCCCTTTTTGCTGAGATTGATACATGGCTATATAAGCATTTTTTAGCATTTCATCTCCGTCGGTGCCGTCCCCGGGATACAAGCAGATCCCCATACTAGCAGTGACATAGACTTCACAATCTTTGACAATCATAGCTTGGGAGACGATATCTAAAATGTTTTGAGCAATCTTAGCCACATCCTGTTTTTCTGCAACTGGTTTAAGAATCAGCGCGAATTCGGCCGCTTCCAAACGAGCAACACTATTAATGTTTTCCATACAGTTAGTTAGCCGCTGGGCGATAGTGCAAAGCACTGAGTCGCCGATATCGTGTCCCCAGGTTCTGTTAATGCGGTTGATTTTATCTAAGCTAAGCGTGACAACTGGAACGACTCCGGACAATTCTTTTTGAGCATCTAATACTCGACTTAACTTTTCTCGCAAAAATGAACGATTTGGCAGGTTGGTCAAGCTGTCATACTGATGTCGGTAGAGTGCCAGTTGAATAGTTGTGTGCAAGTTTTTTTCTTCAAATGGCTTGACAATATAGCCGAAGGGTTTTGTACTATTGACTCGTCGCAAAGTAGTTTCATCGGCATAAGCTGTCAGATAAACTACCGGGATTTGAAAGCGCAAGCGAATTTCTTCGGCGGCTGTAATGCCGTCGATTTCTCCTTGGAGGTTAACATCCATTAAAACTAAATCCGGGCGAAACTTGGCTGCCGATTCAATCGCTTCTTCTCCCGAATAGACCATGCCAGTTATTCTATATCCTAGAGATATCAAACTGTCGGAAATGTCTTCCGCAATGATGCTCTCGTCTTCAACTATCAGAATTTTTTTGTTGGACACTAAATTTTCTCCTTAGAGTGCAATTTGGGCTGAGAAAAGGTTATTCTAAAAGTCGTACCAGCAGTTTCTAACAGTTCTATTCCCCCCCGGATTTGCTTGACTAGAGACCCGACCAGTCGCAAACCCAACGTTCGGGCTTTGCGATAATCTAAGTCTTGAGGAAAACCAATTCCGCTGTCGCTCACGGTTAGCACGCAAACTCTGTTATTATCTAAAGTGAAATCTATCTTAATTTTACCTTTCACTTGCCCTTTAAAAGCATATTTGAGGGCATTTGTCACAAGCTCGTTGATAATTAACCCGCAAGTAACGGCCGTATCAATATTGAGAGAACACGGCGCAATATTTGTTTGCAAGTTGACGCCTTCTGCATGATTTTCATAAGCTTGGAATAAATTGTGGGCGAGATTTTGGATGTATTCAGCAAAGTCAATGTTTGACAAGTCTTTGGATTGATACAATTGTTCGTGAACCAGGGCCATTGATCTGACTCGATTTTGACTTTCTTTTAACATTTCACTAACCTGGCTGTCTTGGATGTAGCGGGACTGAAGTTTTAGCAAACTGGAAATAACTTGGAGGTTGTTTTTGACACGGTGGTGAATTTCTTTGAGGAGAACTTCTTTTTCTGCGAGGGATGCTTTGATGCCATCTTCGTCGCGCTTGCGCTCTGTAATATCCCGCACTACTGCTTGAATTACTTTTCGTCCGTTAATTTCCATTGCATTTAACAGCACTTCAGCGGGAAATTCTGAACCGTCGAGTCGTTTGTGTACCCAGTCAAAGCGACAGCTACCTGTTTGCATTGCTGTCGATATTCTCTGTATTGCTAGACTAGATGAGTCTTGTCCGCTAGGCTGAAATTGTGGGGAAAAGTCGCTCAGTTTCTTGCCGTAAAATTGTTTTGTGTTGCTACAGCCAAATATTTTTAAGGTCGCGGGGTTGCAGTCAAAAAACTCCTTTTCGTCAAGCAACATTACTGCGTCGCTGGTGGCTTCATAAAGGCTACGAAATTTGTGTTCTGATTCTTGCAGAGAGCAAATCAATTGGTTTTTGAGAGCTTCCGCACGCTTGCGATCGGTAATATCTATTCCTACAGAAACTGCTGCGGTTCCCTGATGATATTTCTGAGCTACTATCAAATAGTTGCGGACGAAACCGTTAATTTCTATTTCTATTTCTTGGCAGATTTGCTGAGATGAACTGTCAAAAAAAATTCGGATCAGTTCTCCGAAAGTCGAGCCTTTGTCGAGAAAGTTGATTTCTTGACCGACAAAGCTTTCAGGAGACAGGTTGAATGAGGTTGCTAAGTGCTGGTTGACTCCGATATACCGCAAATCTGAACTGATCCAAGAAATCAGTCCGGGTACGGCATCCAAAACGGCGCGAAGTTGGTCTGTAGCTTCTTGGAGTGCTTCTTCCGATCGCTTGTGCTCGCTAATATCTGTCGCCGTTCCGCACAAGCCTAAAATAGCGCCGTTTTCAGCTTGGTTGACGATGCTGTTGACGCGCAGGTGGACGGGAGTACCGTCTTTGCGAATGTGTACTGTTTCGTAAGGAGAATTAGCGGTTTGGGGCTGAAGTTTGGTTCTCGCTAAAAGTTGGGCAAATATTTCTCTTGGTCTACTTCCTTGATCGGGAACTAAAAAATCGGTGAAGCGGCGTCCGATCATTTCTGGTGGTTCGTAACCATAGATGCGTTTGGCGGCGGAATTGACAAAAGTCAAGAGGCCTTCAATATCGATCGACCAAATCAATTCTTGGGAGGTTTCTACGAGGTTGCGGTACTTTTTTTCGCTTTCGGCAAGTGCTGCATTGAAGACTGCCGCCTGCTGCTGCTGTCTCTGTTCTAATTCTTGATTTGCCGTCTCCAGAGTTGCGATCAACTGCTCGCGCTCGGTAATTTCAGTAGAAACACCCACTGCCCCAACAACTTCGCCGTTTCCATCTCGCAGCGCTGCCGATCGAATTTCGTGAATAAAATGCCTCTCTCGGACGTTCCAAGTGCGATCGTTTCCTGCTAATACCTCGGCAATATTTTCTAAGATATCTGGCTGGCTGCTGTAAACTTCACCAATCGATCGCCCGACAGTTGCACCTGGTTTGAGTCCCAAATTTTCTAATCCTTTCCCTGCTGCAAGGGTTAACTTGCCTTCTCTGTCTGTTGCCCACAGGAAAATAGGGGCACAACTGACAGCGGCGTGAAGGGTTTCGTTGGCTTGTTTGAGCCGATCGATTTCTGCATGAAGCAGATCCTGGGTGGTGTTTAATTCTACCGTTAGTCGATCGGCTTTTTGCTGCCAACTCGCAGCAGTATCGCACATTTCTGCGAGATTGCGGGAACGACAGATGGATTGGTTGCAGTGTGACATGGTTACTCTAGGGCGCACTGTATATTTAACCCTAGCCTATCTTTTAAGCATAAACTTTTTAAGTCAAATATTACAATTAGCAGTAATACTCATCCGACCAAGATGCGATAATATTAAAGGTACTTTAAAGGATTCAGAAATTGCGGCTCGCTCAGGCTTTTCAGCGACAGTTCACAAATTGATAATAAGCTGAATAATGCCTGCCAGTCGGTATTTTTACGGTAACTATTTGTAGTAGTGCAAAAAGAAGTTCCGCAATCCTCGGCTTGCACAAGAACTGGGATTGTAAATTTATTATATTTGTTTGCGTAGATTCACGCAGCGAGGAAGAGGGAATTGGGAAAATTGAAATATAGGCAGCGCCTGAATGGTTAGGAGGTATTTAATTTGTGAAAATCATGAGGTCGATTCCCTCTTCTTTCTGCCTTCTGCCTTCTTCCCTATTTCCTATTCTCTCTTTCTGCCCTCGGCTACATCTTGTACAGTGCTGGTTGCCGAACCTCCTTCAATTAACTCCCCAAGTTTTGACAGTTTTGTCTATACTACCACTGATAATAGTTTCACCATCGCTGCTAAAAGTAAGACAAGTAACAGAGCTTTGATGTCCGCTAAGAGTGTAAAAATTTTCGCCGGTACTGGCATTCCAAAATTTGATATTACCATCGGCACTAGCACTGACAACAGTGAGTCCGTCGGGACTAAAGGCGATCGCATTTATCGAGTTAAAATGCCCGGCTAAAGTGATTGAACTATCTGGATTCGATAGCTGCCGCAGTTGAATATTTCTGTCCCAGCCGCCAGTAGCCAAAGTCTGCCCGTCTGGGCTGAAAGCCAGACAATTCGCATAACCCTTAATTGTTTGGGAGCACTCTCTGCTGCGGAGGTTCCACAGTTTAATTGTACCGTCAGAACTGCTGCTAGCGAGAGTTTGTGCGATCGGGCTAAAAGCAAGACTAACAATTCCTGCTTTATGAGCTCCCCAAGTTAAAAGATTGCCAAAAGTACAGATTAACTTTCCCGTCTCTAAATTCCAAATTTTGATAGTAGTATCTGCCGAACCGCTGGCGATAACTTGACTGTCGGGACTGATGACAATTGCGCTAATTTCCGCTTCATGTCCGAGGGAAGTATGCTGCAATTCTCCTCCCTGCCAAATTTCGATCGCGCGGTGTTTCGGAGTATTTCTGCTCCTCACAAACACTTCACTTTCTTGGCAAAGGACAAAAGTTTCTTGAGCGCGGGGATACTTGTCAACAGTATAGAGTATTTCTCCTGTATCTACATCGCAAATTCTAATAATTTTCCCGTGCAAACTCGCCGTGTGATCTCCTCCGGGACTAATCGCAACATTTGTCCCAGTTTTGACCGTGCGGATGCAGTCAAAAAGCTTGTAAGGTACGAAGTCTTTTAAAGCTTGGCTGACTAAAGGTTCTGTCCTCGATCGCAAAATTAAATAAGCAACTCGCTGCACTTCTGCTGCGGGGTCAAGCAGCGCCTCAATTGCTAAATTTAAACCAGCGCCTCCGTATTTAGGAGCATCTTTAACCGCGGCAATCCGCGACTCGATACTAGGGCTGTTGAAGCGCTGCTTGACCCCAGCGATGCCTCCCAAAACAGCGCCGGCGATCGGGATTTGGCTTTGACCGCCGAGGACAGCATCATATTCTCTGGGTTGGTTAGAATTGTCGGCAATCATACGATTTTAGATTTTAGATTTTAGATTTGAAGAAGTGGGGGATTGAAGAAAGCGAACTCACGGATGAATCTGGTAAATTGTTATCGGATACTATGTTTTTAATTTCTGAAATTATGAATCCGGGGGCTTGTAACCTGGCTACTTTCGCTGACGCTAAAACCTGGTTTAAGAGCACAAGTTCTAACTTATTGACTGTGGCAGTTTATAGTATTATAATCAAATCAGCGTTTTACACAAAAATCCGAAAGTGATATGTCACACTTCACAACTATCAAGGTTCAGATCAAGAACGGGGAACTGCTGCATCAAGTGTTGGAAGAGTTGGGTTATCAAGTAGAGTCCAATGTGCAGGTACGGGGTTATCGGGGTGACAAAACTAATGCCGAGTACGTGATTCGGCAATCCAATGGTTACGATTTGGGTTTTCGCCGCACTGGAGAGGATTACGAATTGGTGGCGGATTTTTGGGGCGCTCGAATTAATCAGCAGGAATTTATCAATTCAATTAGTCAAAAATACGCGCGCAAAAGTTTGATAGCGGCGGTGCAGTCAGAGGGTTTTCATGTTGAAGAAGAGGAAACTTTGGCAGATGGAACGCTGAGAGTTGTAGTGGGTAGATGGGTTTAAGACTCCCCCCGGATTAACTCGTTTTTATCTATCAAGAGGAATCACCATGTGGCGATCGGCGATCGTACTAATCATCCTTGCCCTTGTAGTTGGCATTGTTGGCGCGATCGCCCTTGGAGCATACCGCTGGCATCTCGGTACCCAGGAACTGCGAGCCAATCTGGAAGCTGCACGCTTGCCGATTAAACCTCTCACATTTGAGGCGCGGGAAATCGCCGATTTACCCCAGCCCGTGCAGCGCTACTTTCGTGCGGTGCTGAAGGATGGACAACCGCTAATTGCAACAGCGCGGGTTTCCCACGAAGGCACCTTTAACATGAGCGAAACGGCAGAAAAATGGAGCGCCTTCACCTCAACTCAATTGGTAATTACTCAGCGCCCTGGCTTTGACTGGGACGGGCAAATTGCCATGATGCCCGGTATCAATGCGTTTGTTCATGATGCCTACATTTCTGGCGAAGGCATCCTCCATGCAGCGCTGCTTGGCCTGGTGACTCTGGCGGATATCCGCGGCACTCCAGAAGCTGCACAAGGGGAACTGATGCGCTTTTTTGCGGAGGCGGCTTGGTATCCGACGAGACTGCTGCCGAGTCAGGGTGTTCGCTGGGAGGCGATCGACAATTCTTCGGCCAGAGCAACGTTACAGGATGGCGACACCGCTGTTTCCCTGGATTTCCGCTTTGATGAAGCAGGGCTAATCGCCACTGTCCGCGCCGAGGCCCGCGCCCGTACAGTTAACGGTGGGCTGGTGTTTGCGCCCTGGCAAGGCCGCTTCTGGGACTACGAATTGCGAGACGGTATGCGGATTCCGCTCTCGGGTGAGGTGGCGTGGCAACTGCCTGATGGCTCGCTATTGCCCTACTGGCGCGGCCGCATCACGAATATTGCCTATGAGTTTGCACGATGATTCTCGTTTGTGTTGCAGGGTACCCCGAATCCTGAGATTTTCCGAGGTATTTCATAGGAAAAATCTGGTAATATTTGGCAGGCCATTGGTTCGCCTCCAGCTTTTCGATCGTTCAGTTTGGGATATGTCTGGAAACTCTATGAAGGTGAGGTTTACAAGCGACTGAGGATATCGTCAGATAGGAAAAATAAGTTTAATGAATTGCTGGTTGTAGGATAAGTCGAAAGATGAGGATGCGATCGCCCAATCTCAGAGCGATCGAGCTTATCATTGGTATCGATCGCGAAATCCAGATTTTGCCACTGGTTTCGAGGACTGATGCGATACAATTAAAGCAAACGAGTAAATCAATACTATGAGCATTACTCTGACAAAAACCCAAGAGATATTCATCCAAACTAAACTGCAAACTGGTAAATATGGTTCTGCCGAAGAAGTGCTGGAAGTTGCTTTGCGATTGTTAGATGAGTACGATCGCGCCGATAGCGAATGGATCGATTCTGTACGAGTTAAGATAGATGCTGCTGTTGCCATGTCCGAACATACTCCACCTATTGATGGCGAAACTTTTATTGCAGGGATTTTGGAGCGTTTCCGGCAAGCGCGCGAGATTCAACAATGAAACGCTATCTCATAAACGTTCTGGCCAGCCAAGACCTCAACGAAATTGCTGATTATTTCACTACCAACAACATCGAAGCAGGTGAGCGCTTTTTTCAAGATTTTTCGCGTCGCTGCCAACAATTAGTCAACTTTCCTAATTTAGGCAGGAGTTATATAGAAATACGTCCCAACTTGCGAGGTCTGCGTTTGGATGGCTACATCATCTTCTACCAACTTTTAGATGATGGCATTGAGATTCTTCGTGTAGTTAGCGGTCGCCGAGATATACCATCCCTATTTGAGGAACAAGAACCGTGACATTGAGATATAAAATAGCACAGACTTTACTCCTCCAAGTCCACCTGCTTAACCTCCTCTAAAGGTATATTTAGCGCTTCTGCAATTTGTTCGTCGCTCAAACCAAAGTGCCGTAATTTTTCTATTGTTTCAATCTTAGTTTTATTTTTGCTTGTCTGCTGCAAGTCGGGATTTTTCGGCTGACTTAGATCGGGCGTAGGAGTAGAGGAATTAGAACAGTTGTTAATGTAGCTAATATTGCTACTATTTTTAATAGTAGTATTATTACCAAGATTTATATTCTGATTTATCTGTCTTTCTATAACGGATTCAAGATTACTTTTTTTTACTTGTTCGCCAAACACTTCAGATAACATTTGTAAAAGTTCGTGACTAGCCTTTTTAACGTGCTGGGAGCTATAACCATAAGTTTCTGCAACGTCAGCATATCTTTGACGATTCAGTATGCCTGCGATAATCCTCCGCTGCAAGTTATTTAGATGTTTACCTGTGTTGGTATAGACAGCTTCATCGACAAATTGCAATATCTGAGGACTGTCCATAGGTGGGATGGTGGGATAATTTTAGTTACTATAGCAAACTTTTTCCAACTTTTTCCAACTTTTTGGACCTCGCATCCGAATTTTAGGAAGTTCCCACTTTTTCCAACTTTTTTTACTTTACATTTTTTGTGCGATCGGTCTACTGTAGGAACAGTGTTTTAATATTCAATCTCAAAGTGTAACTCTGTAAGTCGCCCAAAAATCTGCTACTTCACCATTTTGTAGGATTTGGGTAGAGTCTGTGAGCAATATACATTTAGCGAGTAAACAGTATTGATGCAACCAATTTTTTTGACTGACTCACCTCTAAGCCCACAGCCATTATTTGAGTTAAAAAATGTTACATTTAGCTATGCTAACAGCCAGAATCAGCTTTTAGATAATGTTTCATTAAGCTTGTTTCCGGGTGAGAATATTGGTTTGATTGGAGAAAATGGCTGCGGTAAATCTACAATTATCAAACTATTGCTAGGATTATGCTTTCCTCACAACGGAACAGTAAATTTATTTGGAAGGAAAGTTTTATGGGGCAATAATTACCCCCAGCTAGGCTACATAGGTGATCCCTCTTATTACCCTGGAGAGTTAGGCTTGCCAACGGGGATTTTAGTTAAAGACCTTGTGCAAATTTTTAAGTCTCTATGCCAGCCAGAAAAGGAGCTAAAAGACTTATCTTACCGGGAAATTGAAGAACGGCTACAGATTCCTAGCTTTTATGAATCTGATGTTAGCAAGCTATCCAAAGGACAACGGATTAGACTGATGGCATTTTTAGCTTTGGCTAAGAAACCACAGTTATTAATTGCAGATGAAGCAACAGAAGGATTAGACAAAGAAGGTAAAAAAATTGTATTGTCAGAAGTTCAACGACTTGCTAATTGTCATCAAGCAGGGATTTTATGGATTTCTCATCGGCGGGATGAAGTCGCTAGGTTAACCGATAAAGTTTATGAGCTATTTCAAGGTAAATTACATGAACAAGAGCACCAAGGTTTTGATTGTCAAATAGAGACTGATTCTATTAACGCCGAGGCTAAAAAATATTTTAATCTCTCCAAAGATGGGGCTTTTCAAGCTTTGGAAGAAATCTTTACAGATTCATCAATCCATAAATTCCAGATGACAGGGCTTCTCCAAAAGAGGGAAAAGTTATGATGAATTTAAACAAGGCATGGGTGATAGTTAAGTTAGAAATTATAAAATTGCTCACCTCATATCATTGGCTAATTTTATTAGGAGGAGGAATAATTATTGCCACACTACCTTTTGGCTGGTATCAAGAACAACTAACCTTTTTTAATATCCCTTTAGAGGGATATCAGGGAGCCAGAGAAACAGTCTATATAAATCTTCTCCATGAATTGTTTTCATGGGCTTGGATTTGTATAGCCTTTTATGTATTTTCTGGGTTACTGTTACCCTTGGGAGATAGTTTTTCAGTAAGCCACTTACTCTGGCTGCGGCTTACTCCTTGCTCTCCTTGGGAGATTGCTGCTGCTAGAGCAATCAGGGTAATTGCTTATGGAGTTTGGCTTGGTGCTTTAGCGCTAATTTGGGTGTTAGTAACTTCCCTATATCATCATATTTACCCTGCCAATTTACTTTTAGATGTTTTGGGTTTAGTTAGTTATATCATATTTGCCGGAGGTATGATTGCACTCTTAGATTTTGACCTAGCATTTGACTACTTTTCAAAAATGGTAATCGCCCTTGTTGCTTTATTTTTTCCGTCTCTGCTAGACTTGGTAAAATTAGGTATAGATAACTTAATAGATGCTCAATATGCTAGATTTTTTCCTTTCACGCATCCCTTTGCTAGAGTTACGTCAGAGAATTTATATCATTTTGGAGTAGCAGGTCTTTTAGGCTTGTTTTTCCTCGGCTTCCATATATTCAGTAAACTGAAATATCGAACAGTAAAAAACTAGGCTATTGAGATAATCACATTACAAGGAGCTAATTATCATGCAATACAAAAAACAGAGAAAAACACGTTGGTGGCTCATCCTTCTATTTATCCCTCTGCTAGTTGGATGTAACCCTGTTACTGAGCAATTAGTGAGATTAGGGATTTATGTAGGAGATGTTTTAATTCATTCATTTGTAGGTATATCTATAGAATCTGTTAGTGATTATATTTCTGATCAATTAGGATATGATTTATCACCTCAATATGTAATTGCCGATCCTGATAATCCCTTGAAAGGAACTTCCTCAAAGGATTTGACATTCACTGGAGAGACTGCCAACTGTCAATATAGATATACTCTAAAAAAACCTAGAATGGTTAGGACATCAATTGATGAAATTTGGAAACCTATATCAGAGGCAAAAGAGAAAATAAATAAAAGTTTTCAGGAACAGTGTTGAACTACCAAAAATTGTAAATTTCCGTCTCAAATCCCGATGATTTAACCACACAGGAGGCAATAAATATGAAAAAGACGCTTTTAAAAATTCTCAGTGGAGCATTTATAGTTTTGAGTGTCTTGTTGTTCGCATTTGGCTGTATAAAGTTAGCTCGCGCTGCACAACCACCACAAGCTCCAACTATAGAAAGTGGGATTCCCGGTGTTGAAGTCGTGCTGCCTGCGCCCATAAATACTAACCAGGCTCAATATATTATTGGAAGTTCTCTAGCAATGCTAGGGTTAAGCATTGCAGGGTTTGTAGTTTCTTCGAGAATAACTGAAGTAAGTCACAATAATCAAAACAAGAAGAATAGAGAAACGACTCCTGACACTGTTACTGTTAATCTTAGCCCCGACGCCTCAGCAAAACCAGTGCAAGAAACTGCCAGACAGGAAAAAGATGTTCCTATAGTTGCTGTGGAAGGCAATCCTGGGACTGTTACCATAAATCTTAGCCCCGAAGACTCAGCAAAAATTTTTGAAAAAGCTGCCAATCAAGGAAAAGATATTTCTATTCTTCCTGATGTTTCTATTGTTACTGGGGAAGGCAACCTTGGTACTATTACTGTCAATCTTAGCCCCAAAGACTCAGCCAAAATTTTTCAAAAAGCGACAAACCAAGGAAAAGATATTTCTATTCTTGCTTATGAATTATTAGTCAAAATCTTGGACGGGGAAGCAGAAGACTAAGCTAAGTTTCTAAGAATCATTATTATAGCAATTTTTGGGCTTTGTATGTTTTTAGCGATCGCCCTAACCAGAAAACCCAAGTACGCTCGCCCGCAACTACCAAATCGTTTCAACGTCAGGAATATCATACCGCCGCGCGATCGCAACTAAGATGCGATCGCGCGGCAATTGCTCGATCTCCTGGATGATGCAACTATCAGTCAAACAACCGGACTCACTATTGAGGATGTGCGGAATTTGCGATCTGCTCGAAATTAGAGCCAAGTTATCCACCTGCTTTCAGCCACCCAAAAACCTGCTCCACTGTCAAATCTAATGTTAAAAAACTTGGCACGGGCAACAGATCTTGTCCCGTTAACTCAACTGGTTCTCGTCCGGGAATAAATGCTAAAATAAACCGTTCCTCTGGATCGATTAACCATCCGAGCTGAGTCCCGTATTTCAAACAGTGTAAAATATTACTAATCACCTTAATTGCTTTCTGGTCTGGGGATAAAATTTCTACTGTCCAGTCGGGATGAATTTCAAAGGAATTCGGAACTTCGCCATCCGCTTCAAAAGTGATTCTATGCCAAGCAAATACTGTAGCATCAGGTACAATAGAACGCCCGCCAAAAGTACAGCGCAATTCGGGAAAAGCAAGAGCAATTCGTTCTGTTTCCGCAACTAGATTAACAGCGTTGCAAAACTTGAGTTGCAAACGAGAATGTTTGCCTTGAGGCATAATCTTTTGGTGAATGCGTCCGTTAATAAATTCACTTGCAGGTTGAGTTTCCGGTAGTTTGAGGAAAGCTTCGAGAGTGAGAGAAATGGGAAGTGCTGCTGTCATCGCTTTGAATTCGGTGTCATTGCCACTCTGCCATAATTTTATCATTAACTCTATTCTGTGTTTGTAGATCGATCGACCTCACCCTCACCCTCATCCTCCAAAATCTCACCCAAATAGCGCTGCACAAACTCCCGCGCTGCATCTATATCGAGCAACTTTAACGCCACAACCATCTTCACAAGCGTGTTGACCGTTGGATCTATCAACTCATTAAACCAACGATAGACAACAGAACTTCGCACACCCATTGCGATCGCCAATTTGTTTTGGCTAATGCCATAGGTGTTCAGCACATCTCTCAGAACTTGACCAGCTTTTCCCATGCAGCCCTTATATTTGGGAATCGTGCGATCGCCCTTTCCCAAAAACCCTACCTCAAAAACAACTTATACGCCGGATTCTGACTCTCATCCCCATACTGATAGCCCAGCGTATCCAAAAAAGCCTGCCATTCCTGCATCTCATCCGGCGGCACCTGAATTCCCACCACAATTCGCCCGTAATCTGCGCCATTATTTCGATAGTGAAAAACGCTGATATTCCAGTTAGGACTCATCGAACCGACAAACTTCATCAACGCACCCGGACGTTCAGGAAATTCAAAGCGATAAAACAATTCATGATTCGCTAGCATCGAACGCCCGCCCACCATGTGCCGCACGTGTAATTTCGTTAATTCATCATCAGTTAAATCCAAAGTCTTGAAGCCACAATCTTCAAAACTTGCGGCTATTTTCACCGCATCGGCACGGTTTTGAATTTGTACACCGATAAAAATATGTGCCTCTTTCTCATCCGCAATTCGATAGCTAAATTCAGTTAAATTGCGTTTGCCCAGACATTCGCAAAACCTGCGGAGACTTCCCGGTTGTTCGGGAATTGTGACTGCAAAAATGGCTTCGCGGCGTTCGCCAAACTCGGCTCTTTCTGCTACAAAACGCAGCCTATCGAAATTCATGTTCGCGCCGCAAGCCACAGCAATTAACGTTTCTCCTGCGATTTGTTCCCGTTCCACGTAAGCTTTCGCACCTGCGATCGCCAAAGCGCCAGCAGGTTCTAAGATCGATCGCGTATCTTCAAAAACATCCTTAATCGCCGCGCAAACATCATCCGTATCCACCAAAATAATCTCATCCACATACTCCTGACACAAGCGAAAAGTTTCCTCTCCCACTTCGCGCACAGCAACGCCGTCTGCAAATAAACCCACCTGCGACAAACGCACCCGTTTACCGGCTTTCAGCGATTGATTCATGGCATCGGAATCCACCGGTTCGACGCCGATAATCTTAATTTCCGGCCGCAACCGCTTGACATAGGCCGCAATTCCCGAAATCAATCCACCGCCACCAATTGCCACAAAAATCGCGTGAATTGGTTTTTGATGTTGCCGCAGAATTTCCATGCCGATCGTACCCTGTCCAGCAATCACGTAGGGGTCATCAAAAGGGTGAATAAAAGTCATACCTTTTTCCGCCTCTAATTGACGCGCAAAAGCGTAAGCATCATCGTAAGCATCCCCATGCAAGACTACCTCTCCACCACGGGCTATCACCGCATTTACCTTCACCTGCGGCGTCGTTACGGGCATGACTATGATCGCGCGAGTTCCCAGGTGGCGGGCGGCGAGGGCGACTCCTTGGGCGTGGTTGCCGGCGGAAGCTGCAATGACACCTTGTGCTAGCAAATCCGGCGACAGTTGCGCCATTTTGTTGTACGCACCCCGCAGTTTGAAGGAAAACACCGACTGCATATCCTCTCGCTTCAGCAAAAGTTTATTGTTGAGCCGTGCTGATAGATTGGGGGCGACTTCTAGGGCTGTTTCTTGAGCAACATCGTAGACGCGGGCGGTGAGGATTTGTACCAGGTAATCGCAAAGCATGGGGTTAGCAGGTTGGTTGATGCCGGATGGTGGGATAATTGTACGGCACTTGTGTTAGTATTTTGCGGGGAATTGCCCATCCTCTTCGAGGGCTTCGCTAACGGGCGATCGCAAGTTTTCAATAAAAAAATTTCGCTTTGCGAACATGATAAGCGTGAAGACTATGAATAATATTTCGTTTTTGCCACTTACCCCGGTTATAAAATCCGGTTTGTGATCGTATTAGTCCGTAATCCTTGATTTAGTATGTAAATTTATGAACGTACAAATTACAGATTTGCGTGCGGTTGACGAGCCAAAAATTCAACAGGTAGCTAGATTAATAGTTGAAGGTTTTAAAGAGCATTGGCCCGATGCTTGGCCCGATCTAAAATCTGCTTTGCAAGAAGTGAAAGAATCTTTGGAACCGGATCGAATCAGTCGAATTGCTGTCAGCGACAGCAATCAAGTTTTGGGATGGATTGGCGGGATTAAACAGTATAACGGTAATGTTTGGGAACTGCACCCGCTGGTAGTGAGAACAGAATTTCGCGGACAAGGAATTGGTCGATCGCTCGTAGCTGATTTGGCAGCAGAAGCTAAAAACCGGGGAGGGCTCGTGCTGTGGGTGGGTACCGACGACGAAGACAATCAAACAACTCTTTCAGGCATCAATCTTTATCCTAACGTTTGGGAACACATCGCCAAAATTAGAAATTTGCGCGGTCATCCCTACGAATTTTATCAAAAAATGGGTTTTGCGATCGTGGGAGTGATGCCCGACGCGAACGGAATTGGCAAGCCCGATATTTTCCTGGCAAAACGGTTGTAAAGTTTAAGGTAGGTTCTAAATTTACTGACTGGTGGCTTGCCAATTCAACACTTAGCAAAATTAGTTGTTGAAAGTTTCCCAGAAAATCGGTCTAGTCTGGACGTGCGAACCCCGTTCGAGGGTCGCTAATAAACAAACCCAGAACTAACGAATCCATCACCGTATCCCAGACAGGAGTCAAACGTTCAGCATCGTCAACCCAGTAATCAAAAGTAATCAAACACTGAACATTAGAACCCAATCCAATACAGATTCGCGAAAAAGCTTCCCGCTGTTCTGGAGGGTCGATAAACTTAAATTCAGTCCAAACAACGCGGGCTGTTTGCCGCTTCAATTGGATAATTTCCCCAAAAGCGATCGGATTCCTGGTATCATCTTCAACCACCTTCTGTAATAGCGGCACCAGCGGAAAATCTGCCCAGTTATTAGGTGGTAGCAAATTAAACGAAACCTCCAAACGACAATCATCATCCGGCGGCTTTTTATCCGTAAACCTGAACGAATTAGTATCCGGTTCAAAATGCCAATCTTCCGGGACATCAAAGCGGACTGCACCTCTTCCTGCTACAAAAATTCGAGTTCCAGGCTTGGACTTCCAATTGTGGTCTTCTTTGAGTTCTAGAGTTTCCTTGAGCCATTCTTGCTTTTTGCGCTTAGACATAAACAGAACACCAAATTGCTGCTAATGTGTAGTTTTAGACCTTGCAAACACATTTTAACTCTATTTTGCTCGCCGTTTGCTCAAATATAACAATCCTTACAAAAATTATAAATTCCTCTCTTCTCTATTCCTCTGTGTTCTCTGCGCCTCTGCGGTAAAAAAGAATTCCCTTCACAATTCGCTAACTTTTATTTTTCACTCTTGGGAATCACATACCTAATTCCGCCTTTATGTCCAGCCGCATCTCCCTTGTAACGGGGGATAACATGAATAGCCGCGTGACTGCGACTTTGACCAGCTTGTTTGTTAATATTGATTCCCACATTAAAACCGTCTGGCTGAAACTCTTTACTTAACATTTCTTGCACCTTATTAGCCATAAACCAGCAAGCCGATTGCTCTCGAAAAGGCAGTTCAAAATAATTAGCAACGTGACGCTTGGGAATGATTAAAACATGACCTTTGCTAGCGGGATAACCGTCAAACATCGCATAAGCTGTTGCTGATTCAGTTAACAAAATTAGGTTTTTATACGGATTGCAGAATATGCAGTTATTAGTAGAATTTCTTTGATGGTTGTAATGCACGTATTTGTAAATTTCGCAAGACTCATCTAGGTGAACTGGCTTAAAGGGAAGTTTGACAATGCACTGATATGTAGGTTTTTTGTGCACGTAATGTTCTCGAAAGCCTTCTTTTTTGATATCCCTTCTCACCGCAAAATACGCATTCCCTCCCGGTTTCAACAGGTGCGACACTTCCATCAGGACATTAGCTTGTTCTTCAGGAAACAAAACATTCAAAACATAAAAACAAATGATTGTGTCGAATTTATCTTCGGGGACTTCCGGGAAATAATAAGGGTCATAGCCCGCAATATCGAAGCCTTTTTGCTGCAACAATCTCACATCGCTGCCGAAGCCGCACCCAAAATCTAAGACTTTGCCTTGCAGCAAGTTTTTATCCAATAAAAATCTTGCCGGAAATGACAGATAAATTCTTTCGATTGCCGTCAGGTGGCTGAATTTATTTTGTTGCTTTTTCATCGCGGCATAAATTTGATTTAAATAAATATTCTTCCGTCCGCGCACCATCCGGACGAGAGTTTCTGTAGTACCGATTTCAATATCCGAATGTTATCTAAAAATTTTACCATTATTGCAGTTTGGCGATCGCCCCTTTTTCCACCAACACCTTACCAGTCACCAAATCCCGCACCGTCGCCAGCAAAACCCGCCTCTCATCCACCTCAAAACTCACCGAAACCCTATCAATTCCCAATACCCCGGGCGGATTCAAATGCGCTACGCAAACCTGCTGGTGGTGGCTTTCCAGAGACCGAAAATCCGTTTTTTTGTTGAGCAAACTGCTCGTCATTTGCCCTTTTTCGTTAAAAATAACCTCCGCTTGCGATACCTCCGCAACTTCCCCAATATCTAACCGAATTTCCCTTTGCCCTTCAATTGCCACTTGCAGCGTCAACTCTTCGGAACTTTGACAGGGATACTTCATTTCCTTGCTAAATATCGGCGAATAAGCATAAGCTTTAGCATAAGGTTCCCAGAGGCGAATTGCATAGGTGTGGCGCAAATAATCGTCAACACTCGCTAATTGTGTCAAGGCTAAAGCACCGTGCGCCACAGCTTCAAACGGCTTGTCAGCTTTGACTTTTTGCCGCCCAAAATACGAAACCACTAAATTAGATACAGCCGGAATTAGAGAAGTCCCTCCTACTAGCAAAACCTGTTCGATATCTGCTTTGCCGATACCTTTTCCCATTGCAATAGTCAGCACTTCATCTAAACTTTCCCGCAACTGTTCTAACAACTGCCTAGATTCCAGAATTTCCTCAAGCTTGTCTCGGTTTAGCTGCAAGTCGTAAGACATAAAATTTTCATCGTCAAACCAGCTTTCCTTCGCCTCATTAACTTGAGAAAGTTGAATTTTTAATTTTTCCGCTATTTCTAATAAGTTTTGCCAGCCAACTGGACCGACTTCTGCCCGCGACAAACCAATTTGCCGCAAATAATCTTCGACAATCCAGATGTCAATATCTTCCCCGCCGACATAAGCATCGGATTTTGCCAACACTTCGGCACGCACCCCCCCCAGCCCCCCCTTGGTAAGGGGGGGAGCGAGATTTCTCTCCCCCTGGCTAAGGGGGGAAGCGAGATTTCTCCCCCCCTTGGTAAGGGGGGATAAGGGGGGGGTTAGAGCAGTGCGAACTAAACTTAAATCTAAAGTTCCGCCGCCAAAATCAACTACTAAAATTAGAGAGCCGGGGCGTTTTACTGCATATCCCAGGGCGGCGGCTGTGGATTCATCTATTACCTGAACTTCCGCAACTCCCAAACTTTCTCCTAAGTCGCGAAACCAATCTAGATATCGCTCAAATGCTCCGACGGGTACTGTAAAAATTACTTTGTCTGGCTGTATATTTTGTAAATATAATTGTTTCCAAATAGTGTTAATAAACTGTTCTGCTACTGATTCGGCTGTGTAGGTGTCGCCTTCGATATTGCGGGGCGGCGGCTGAAAGTCGGCAGCTAAATTGCGTTTAAAAGCTTTGAAAAAGCGGTCTGGCTGGGATTGCCCCAAACGCTGTGATCGAACTTTTTCTCCCAACACGAAATCTTCCGCATTTTTCACAAAAACTAAAGTCGGCACTACAGAGATTTCTCGAACATCTCCGCCCGAATTATTCGTTTTAAAAATGCGGGACATCTCGCCCAACCTCAAAGTTTCTGGTGTTTGCGTATCCGGGTTGAGAATGCAGACAACCGTGTTGCTGGTGCCGAAGTCAATGGCAACTGTAGTCATGTTGATTTAAAATTTAAAATTTAATTTTTCATTCCCGCTGGCAGGGTGCGACTAACTTTAGCAGGAGTAAGAATTCGTTCTCCCTCCCGATAGCCGACAAACCGAATATAAACTAATTCTCCTTCTGTTATATCCTCAACATCCGGCTGGTGCAACTGCGGATTGTAAACAGTTTGTTCCCAAGCAGAACCGATTGTTTGAAAATCCCAGCTTGATAACAGGTTTTCTAAGGGAGTAAACAAAGCTGAGAGATTTTTTGCGGGCATATCCGGCTTGGCTTCTGCCATTTTGCGGGCGGCGGGATAGTTGGTTAACAAAGTTTGCAACTGTTCAAAGGTTGCGCGGCGAAAATCGGCAGTTAGTTGAGCTTTTTGCTGCTGTAATTCCGATCGCAGCCGGAAACACTGCTGCCTCAATTCTTCTATTTCGCTGGGATCAGTTGTGATTTTAGCCGATATTGGCAGTGCGAGCAAAGTGCGATCGAACTCTTGAAAATTCAAATTCAGCACTGTTGCCAGCCGTCTCAGTTGGTCTACCGTGAGTTTTCCCACGTCTCCCTGCCGCACTAAGCGCACTCCAAAGCGACTTAAACCTGCTTTTTCGCCTAAGTCTTGCCAATCGAGAATGTCTAGCTGATTCATGCGTTCCCGCAGAATTTTATCGTACTTAAACTCGATCGCATCTCCCGCCTCAGATGCAGCATAAAGGTAGACTAAAATGAGAAAAATGCCCCCGACAGCCAGCGCGAAGCTGAAGGCAGGCACTGTTGTTACATCAACTGTTGCACCGATGAACTCAAACATTTTTAACTCTTCTAAACCTGTTTTAAAGTCTGCGTTTGTTCAACGGTCAAATTTTCTTCGGCTTGATAATATTCTGGTAGCAAGTCTTGAGATTCTACTTCTCCGAGGGCTTTTTCAATTCCGGCGGTGGTGTCGGTGCAACTAGAACCGGTGGCGTTGAGGACGGTTTCGGTAATTTTGCCGTCTTTGCCGATTCGGTATTCTATTTGGCGGTATTCTGCCATAATTCTGCCTCTTAGTTTAATGCTTGAGTGTTGACTGCTGAGTGTTGAGTTATATTATAGATTCTATTTACCAATTATTCTAATGAATTTTTGTAGCGACAATGCAACCGGAGTTTCGCCGGAAATTATGGCAGCGATTGCAGCGGCTAATTGCGGTGCTGTGATGTCTTACGGAGATGATGAATATACGCAGCGTTTGCAAGTTAAATTTTCGGATTTGTTCGAGACATCGGTGACTGTTTTTCCGGTAGCAACTGGTTCTGCTGCTAATGCTCTTGCCCTTGCAGTTGTTACTCCTCCTTACGGCGCTGTTTACTGTCACGCAGCATCTCATATTAATGTGGATGAATGCGGCGCGCCGGAGTTTTTTACAGGCGGTGCAAAGTTAGTGACAGTAACAGGAAATCATGGTAAAATAGAGGCAGAGACTTTAGGAAAAATACTCGATCGCGCTGGTGCAGGTGTCGTCCACCACGTACAGCCCGCAGCCGTCAGCATCACTCAAGCAACGGAAGCCGGCACAGTCTACAATCCAGCAGAAATTTCCCACATTTCGGAAGTAGTTCGCGCTCACAATTTGCACCTGCACATGGATGGAGCTCGCTTTGCCAATGCTGTTGTCAGTTTGGGCTGTTCTCCGGCGGATGTCACTTGGCGCGTCGGTGTGGATATTCTATCGTTTGGAGCGACAAAAAACGGCGCGATGGCTGCGGAAGCTGTGGTATTTTTTAATCGAGAACTAGCAAATACTTTCCCTTTTTACCGCAAGCGCAGCGGGCATCTATTCTCGAAAATGCGGTTTTTGTCGGCGCAGTTGGAAGCGTATATAACTGATGATTTGTGGCTGAAGAATGCGGCTCATGCAAATAATATGGCAGCTAAATTAGCCCAAGGTTTAGCGGGAGTTGAGGGAGCGAAGTTTTGCCATCGGGTTGAAGCCAACGAGATTTTTATTCAACTTCCAGAATCGGTAATTACATCGGTTTTAGCTGAGGGTTTTCTGTTTTATCGCTGGGATGAATGTACTGTTAGACTGGTAACGGCTTTTAATACTAGAGAAGAAGATGTTATTGCTTTGGTGGAAGCGGCTAAACGACATCGGTGATTATTTCGTAAGGGCGAGTTTTACGAATAATATCTGACGAGTACCAACAATCTAGATAAACCCGCCCCCCACAACAGATAACCCACATCAACATTAAATTTGAATCGAATGCGGAAAATCTACATTCTGATTTTTCGTGTGATGGGGGCGAGCTTGAGAGATTGTTGGTTATTTACAATTATTGTTTGTGAAATTCGTACCTACAATTTAATAGATTGAGGAACAGGTTCGGCAACTGCGGCTAGTTCTGGTTCAGCTTCTTCGAGGTGTGCTTCTAAAAGCGCCAGATTTCTCATGTTTGATTTATAAAAAGCATCGAAGATATCTCCTACTAAAGGTACTGAACCAACGACGGCTTCTAGACCGATATTGTAAATCATTTTCCCTAGAGTTTTTTGGGGAATGTTGAATCGAGTTGCTAAATAAATTAGGTAGGCGGAAAACGCAGTATCTACGATATCCCCAGCACCCGGAACTAAACCGATAATCGGGTCTAAACCAATGCGAAATTTAGTGCCGGGGATGCCAATGGCGGTATCCATCAGGCGACTGAGTTTGCGGATGCGGTTGAGGGTGGCGAGACGCTCTATGTTGTTCATATTATTATTGTTGAACTAGGTTGAAAATTTGAAATCTGTCGGAAGACGGAAAAAAACATCTAGAAACCGCTCATTTTCCATCTTCGCTAATATGCTGAATTCCCCATTCGTGCATGGCATTAATAATCGGTTTGAGACTCTCGCCCAAAGGCGTTAGCGAATATTCAACTTTTGGCGGCACTTGCAGGTAAATTTCCCGGTGCACGATCGCGTCTGACTCCATTTCCCGCAGTTGCTGCGTCAGCATCTTCTGAGTAATGCCGTTGACAGCTCGTTGCAGCTCGTTAAAACGCTTCACTCCTTGAAACAACTCCCGCAGAATCAAGACTTTCCAGCGCCCGCCTATCACCTCTAGAGTGCGTTCTACAGGGCAATTTGCGCGATCGACCTTTACTTCTTGGACTTGCATAGTATCTTTTTGGTAAGTATCGCACTTTTAAGTGCGTACTATCCATAATAACTTGACTCGGTTTAAAATAAAAACATCAAAGAAATACCCGATAAATTTCACTGAGGATTCAGAAAATGATTACCGTCAGAAAAAGTGAAGCAAGAGGACACGCAAATCACGGTTGGCTCGATAGTTACCACACATTTTCTTTTGCCGGCTATTACGATCCAAATTATATGAATTTTCGCTCTTTGCGCGTAATTAATGAGGATTTCGTTAGCCCAGGCAAAGGTTTCGGGACTCACGGGCACAGCGACATGGAAATCATTACTTATGTATTAGAAGGAGCATTAGAACACAAGGACAGTTTGGGTACTGGTGCAGTGATTAAACCCGGTGAAGTGCAGCGTATGAGTGCAGGTACGGGTATCCAGCACAGCGAGTTCAATAACTCGCAAACAGACCCAGTTCATTTGCTGCAAATCTGGCTGTTACCCGATACACAGGGTTTGCCTCCGAGTTACGAACAGCGGGAGTTTCCCCTAGCAGAAAGACGCGGAAAACTGCGCTTAGTGGCGGCACGAGATGCGAGAGATGGTGCTGTGAAAGTGCATCAAGATGTGGATTTGTATGCGGCTGTTTTGGATAAAGACTCGCGGGTTTCTCATGCTTTGCAGCCGAATCGCCACGCTTGGGTGCAAGTTGCTCGCGGCTCGATTTTGCTCAACGGTTTACCTTTGAAAAATGGCGACGCTGCAGCGGTTAGCGGCGAGTCTGAGGTGGTGATTGAAGCGGCGGCAGATGCTGAAATATTGCTGTTTGATTTAGCATAAAATTGGGCAGCCTATATACTAAGTAAGGTGCGTAATTCGCACCCTACTTAGTGATGGATAATGTGCGCATTGCCCACCCTACTGAGGGTGGGTTACTACTTAGGAAATAAGTAAATAGGAGGAAGACAGTAAATTTTATTTATGGTACTTCTGGTAAGGGATAAGTCTTTAGGATAAATTTTTATGCAACAAAACCCGATCGCCCGCAAGCATCTTGTTTTGAGCCTCATCACTGGTTTAGCAGTTGGCGTGATCGCAGGCGCACCCCTCGGCTGGATGGCTAATGGGTCTTTTTCCGACCAGCGTTCGGCTCAAAGTATCCTTTGCCGAGAAAAGAATAGAGATCAGCCAGTGGCTATTGTTGAGGCTAGGTGCGGTTCCCGATTCTAAATTTTTCTGCTAGCCAGAGGGCTGTGTCAAATATTGTGAGGCTTGTGCGAATGTCGAAAGTTCGATCGCGCAGGCGTTTTGCCGTTGTCAATATGCCACAAACCGGAAAAGTTATGCGTCTGTTGATATGTGGGTATGTTAAATTGACACAATAATGAATTACAGCAGAACAATTCCGGCTATTTTGAGTGCTACGATCGCCCTGAGTTCGATCGCTCTCATCCCACTGACATCACCTCAAATTGCCCTCGCATTAACCGCCGACAAAGTTAAAACCATTGCCCAACAAATTACGGTTCGCATCCAGGGGACAAAAGGCGGTTCTGGAGTAATTTTAGAAAAACAGGGCAGCACATACTATATTCTCACAAACTGGCACGTTGTCGATAAAGCTGGCGATTACGAGGTGGTAACTCCTGACGGCAAAGCTCACTCTGTATACTATAGCCTCGTGCGGCGAGTGCCGGGGATGGATTTAGCCGTCGTGCCCTTCAGCAGCACTCAAAGCTACCCCCTGGCTCAATTAGCCAATTCCGCAGCAACTAAGGGAAACAAGGCTTATGTGGCGGGCTGGCCGATATCCGGCGGTTCTCTCAGACAGCCGATTTTCATCGCTACGGAAGGTCAGCTTACCGGCCGCCAAACTCCCTGGAACGGTTATACTTTGGTATACAATAACTTAGTGAGAGCGGGCATGAGCGGCGGCCCAGTGCTCGACGATGCGGGGCGAGTTGTGGCAATTAACGGCATTGTCAGGTTAGAGGACAATTCCGATAAAATCGTGGCTGCGGGAATAGAAATTAATACTTTCATGAAATGGCGATCGACTGTTTCGCTGCCAGTAGTTCCCCAATCTCCTACTGCCGGGAACCCAAAAACTCCGGCGAATAATGCGCCCCGCACGCCCGCAAGTACGATCGCCTTTGCTGCCACAAATACCCTCAAAGGGCCTTCGGAAGTTGTCAGTTCCCTTGCCCTAGCTTCAGCTTATTTTACTACAGGAAATAGCAACGGCACAATCTCAGTTTGGAATTTTCCCAGCGGGCAATTAAAAACTACCCTGCAAGGACACACGGAAGCAGTAAACGCATTGGCAGCGAGTGCGGATGGCAAGGTGTTAGCTAGCGGTAGCGACGACAAAACTGTAAAAATTTGGAATTTAGAAACGGGCGCGGTTGTACGCACTTTGAGCGGGCATTCCAATGCAGTTTCGAGCGTGGCCGTTAGTGCCGACGGTCAATTTGTAGCCAGCGGTAGTTGGGACAAAACGATTAAGATTTGGAACCAGAAAACAGGAGAGTTGCTGCGGACTTTGACGGGGCATTCTGGGTTGGTGAATGCTGTTGCAATTAGTCCCGACAACAAAACTTTAGCTAGCGGCAGCAAAGATGGTTCAATTAGGTTGTGGAATTTAGCTAGCGGTCAAGCAATTCGCACGATTGGCGGCAAAAACTTGTCTGTTTTGTCCCTAGCTTTTACTCCCGACGGCAAAAGTTTAGCGGCGGGAAACAGCAATGGCACTGTTGGGTTGTGGAATGCCGGAAATGGGCAGTTAATTCGGCGTTTAAGCGGGCATACTGACGGGGTTTGGTCGGTGGCTTTCAGTCGGGATGGCACTACTTTGGTTAGTGGCAGTTGGGATAAGAGTGTGAGACTTTGGGATGTGCGATCGGGCGAATTGAGAGGTAATTTGAGCGGTCATTCTGGCTACGTTAGCGCTGTGGCGATTAGTGCAGATGGCAAGACTATTGTTAGTGCGGGTTGGTTGGGGGAAATCAAGATTTGGAAAAGGAGTTGAGATTTTTTTGAACGAACCGCGAAGGCGCGTTAGGCGCTACTCAACCTAGAAACAGCCCCGCGTCTGTAGCGAAGGCAGCTAGTTGAGGGTTCGGTTAGGCACGGACTCTACTGGTAGGGTGCGTCAGTTGGTAGCGATTCGATGTACATCTGCTAATCATTTCCGGGCGCGGCACCCTACTACGTAGCATTTTGTTTCAAAGTCCGATCGACCCTTATGATAGATTTGGTTCTTGCCAGACTACACTGGAAGACAAAATCAAATTAAAAATTTCGCCATAAATTTTGATCGACCCGCCGATCGGGCGGGACTCTCAACTTCGTGGAACAGGCGTCCCGCCTGTGGTTGGCAAAGTAAATCTAAAATCTAAAATCTAAAATTGCGTGACTTCTGACAAATGATTGAAGTAGAACACTTAAGCAAAACTTACGGTTCGACCGCAGCGATCGCGGACGTGTCTTTTTCGGTCGAATCAGGAGAAATTCTCGGGTTTTTGGGGCCAAACGGCGCTGGCAAAACCACAACCATGCGGATTTTGTCGGGATATTTGCCGGCATCCAGCGGTACGGCCCGCATCGCCGGCATGGATGTTCACGAAGACTCGATGGCTGTCAGACAGCGCATCGGCTATCTGCCGGAAAACCCGCCACTGTATCCAGAAATGACTGTGGAAGGGTTTCTGTTTTTTGTGGCCAGAATTAAGCAAGTACCTGCGGGCGATCGCGCGCGACGAGTTACCTCCGCGATCGAACGCTGCGGCCTGGTTGATAAACGGAAAGTTTTAATCCGCAAGCTTTCTAAAGGATTTCGGCAGCGCGTCGGTATCGCGCAGGCGATCGTCCACGACCCCCCGGTAATTATCCTAGACGAACCAACCGTGGGCCTCGACCCCCGACAAATCATCGAAGTCCGCAATTTAATCAAAAGTCTTGGCGGCCAACACACAATTATCCTTTCCACGCACATTCTGCCGGAAGTCAGCATGACTTGTAACCGCGTTACCATCATCAATCGCGGTAAAATCGTCGCTGCGGGTAGTCCCGAAAATTTGATGGAAGAGTTGGCCGCCGGAGAGGGCTACGAACTCGAAGTTGAAGGCGAGGCTGATTTGGTCAACAGTCTGCTGTTGCCTTCTTTGGAAAATTTGCCGGGAGTTCGATCGGTCGAATTGATTCCAAGCAATCAATTTTTAGTGAATCGCTACCGCCTGCGGGCATTGTGCGAATCCGACATAGAACCGGGACGAGAAATTGCTACAGCTATCGTCGCCTCTGGATTTGGACTGTGCGAAATGCGTCGCTCTCGCGCTACTCTGGAAGATGTGTTTTTAAGGCTGACAGCGGCTGAAAAGAAACCGGAAGAAAATCTGGTTCATAGCGAACCGGAGGTCGATCGAAATCTGCAAGAAGCGGCAACAACTCAAGACTCGATCGCGGATTCTCATCAATCCGAATCGCAACCGATAGTCGAAAATCTGCCCGTTGTTTCAGAAACAGTAGAGTCGATCGAGCATCCTCAACCAGAA